>JAYSUY010000031.1:0-2458 GCA_043718855.1 Saprospiraceae bacterium
ATGGGGGCTATACGTTTACAAAACCTTCAAAGGTTTCGTAAACGTAGTCATTTCGTCATTGGCTCTGCTCTTGGGATGTCAAGAATGCCAAAAGCAGAGCCAATGACGAATGACAAAATGACGAATGACGACGAAATGGCGAAAGTAGCGGGGCCTCTCCGACTCCACAAGCCTTGTGTAAAATATTTGCCAAAGGCCAAGAAATTGACCGCCGTAGGCAGCACCAAGTTGGCGAGGCGGTATCTTCACGGCACTTTTCCTTCTCTGTCATTCACCTTGCTCTTCCTGCTCTCATGCAAAAAACACTTACTTTCTGCCTCCTGCTGCTGCTATTTTTGGCCGCAGCCCCAATAATGGCCCAAGTCTCCAAGGATGCGACCGTGCCGCTCTCGGCAGTGGTCAGTACCGCGCCGACCAGCGTCACACTCAATTGGCCAACGCCGGTGGCTTCTACGCTCCGGGTAGTGCGCCGACTTAAAGGCCAGACGGGTACTTGGACTTCGCTGCTCAACGTGGCGAACAGCACCCAAACAACCCTGACCGATGCGACCGTGACGGTAGGCCAAACCTACGAATACCGGGTGGAGCGCATCAGCAACGTGGCGGCTTACGGCTACGCCCATGTGGCGGTGGAAGCCGTCGTGACCGACAGCCGGGGCAAACTGCTGCTGTTCATTGATGCCGCGCTGGTCACCGATCTTGCTCCCGAAATCAGTCGTTTTAAAAACGACCTGCGCGGCGACGGGTGGCAGGTGGTGGAGCACATCACGACAGCCGCAGCGACGGTAAAGGAGGTTAAAGCACTGATTGTCACCGACTACAATGCCGACCCAGCAGGAGTAAAATCTGTGCTGCTGCTGGGCAGCATCCCCATCCCATACTCAGGCAACACGCAGTGGGACGGCCACCCCGACCACGCTGGGGCTTGGCCTGCCGACGCTTACTACACTGATGTGATCACGGGACTTGGCGGCTCTTGGACGGATGCTACGGTGAACAACATCACGCCCAGCCGCACGGCCAACCACAACATACCCGGCGACGGAAAATTTGACCAGAACTACCTGCCCACCCCGGCTGAACTCTCCGTCGGGCGGGTGGATTTTCGGCGCATCGATGCCGCCGCTTTTGGCGCAGCCAACACTGCCGACCTCTACCGCCGATATTTGAACAAGAACCACGACTGGCGGGCGGGTATTTATCAGACTGAAAAAAAAGCCCTCGTGGACGACAATTTCGGCTACTTCAACGGCGAGGCTTTTGCTGCCAACGGTTTCCGCAACGCTTACCCGCTGGTAGGCGAGGCCAACATTGTGCAGACCGATTTTTTCAACAACACCAACCCGCAGCGTTGGCTACTGGGCTACGGCACGGGTGGCGGCACCTACACCAGTGCAGGCGGCGTGGGCAGCAGCAGCAATTTTGCAGTTGACACGGTACACATCGTGTTCAGCAACCTTTTTGGCTCGTATCACGGCGATTGGGATTTTGAAAGCAATCCGTTCATGCCCAGTGCTTTAGCCTCTCGCGGTGGTATACTCACCTGCGGCTGGGCAGGTCGTCCCCACCACTACCTCCAAGCGCTGGCTTCGGGTGAAAGTATTGGATTTTGTATGCGCGAAACGCTCAATGCCACCTACAACCCTGGCTATCACGCCACCTACGCAGAGGGCGGGGCGCACGTCTCGCTGCTCGGCGACCCTACGCTGCGGGCGCACATCGTGGCTCCGGCGCAGAGCGTAGCATTGGCCCAAGTGGGCTGCTCATCGCTCACCCTCGCTTGGACGGCAGCGGCTGACCCCGACGTGGTGGGCTACCACATTTACCGCGCCGCCGCGCCCGATGGCCCCTACGAACGCTTGACTTTCGACCCACTCGCGGCCACGACGTACACCGATGCCAGCCCGCTCGAAGGCACTTTGTACTACTCGGTGCGTTCGGTGAAAAAAGAGACTTCGCCCGGCGGCGGCATCTACTGGAACACGGGCACGGGTACACCGCTCGAAGTCAGTTTTACCAAAGGTCCCCCACCGGAGGTGGCTGCGCTGGGCAGCATCATCACCTGTCTCACTCCTGCTCCCATCATCACGGTTACCTCCAGCATCGCCAACTCGACTTTCCTCTGGACGGGGCCAAACAATTACTCCTCCCAACTGCCCAACCCAACGGTGACAGAACCCGGCACCTACATCGTGCTGGTGACTACACCCAGCAATTGCACCGCCACCGCCACCGCTGTAGTGACGAAAGATGTGGAACAGCCACTGCTCAATCTCCCCACCGAACTGAAATACACCTGCTCTACGGTGTGCGCCGTCATCAATTTGCCCAGCCTACCCAACACGCAGTACGAAATTGACAATCAGCCGATTAACAACCTAACGCAGGAGTTTTGCAACGCCGGGCAGTACACCATCACAGTCATTAACTCTCAAAATGGCTGCCGGAAAGACTACCC
>JAYSUY010000301.1:0-1963 GCA_043718855.1 Saprospiraceae bacterium
AAAAATCCGTGTCTAATCCGTCCAATCTGTTCAATCCGCGTCCTATTGTTATCGTGTATGAGGGGAGGCTAAGTTTTTACAAAAAATCATCACTTCCGCACCGTGTCCCCGTACATCTGGGTCCTCATTTCGTGTACCTTTTCGCTGTGTACATACTCGCTGTAAGTCA
Organism: Saprospiraceae bacterium; assembly: GCA_043718855.1. Classification (GTDB taxonomy): domain Bacteria; phylum Bacteroidota; class Bacteroidia; order Chitinophagales; family Saprospiraceae; genus M3007. Next base: position 170 of record JAYSUY010000301.1, read on the forward strand.
TGTACTGGTCAATCAAGCCTTTGGGCGTGATCTCGATAATTCGGTTGGCGACAGATTCCAGTATTTGATAGTCGTGGGAAGTGAAAATGATGTTGCCAGAAAACTCCTGCATCCCGTTGTTCAGAGCCGTGATGGACTCAAGGTCCAGGTGGTTGGTGGGTTCGTCTAAAATCAGGAAGTTAGGGCTGGCCAGCATGATTTTGGACATCATGCAGCGCACTTTTTCCCCACCTGACAACACCCCGGAGCGTTTAAAAACCTCCTCTCCACCAAACAGCATCCGCCCCAAGAACCCGCGAATGAACGACTCGTCTTTTTCTTTGGAATACTGCCGCAGCCAGTCGATCAAGTTCATGTCCTGATCGCCAGAAAAGTAGGCACTGTTGTCGTTGGGCAGGTACTGCGGAGAGATGGTCTGGCCGTACTGAAACCGGCCTTCAAAGTTGGTGTCCTCCCCGGCAAGGATGTTGAACAGGGCGGTAACAGCCTGTGCATTGCGGCTCAGCACCGCGATTTTTTCCCCTTTGTTAAATCGGAGATACAGGTCTTCGAGCAAGTACTCGCCAGCCTCGTTCTTTTTCGAGAGGTTTTCGACCTCCAAAATAATGTCTCCGGGATCGCGCTCTGGTTTGAAAGCAATGTACGGGTAGCGACGCGAGGAGATTTGCAGGTCTTCCAGATTCAGTTTTTCCAGCGCCTTTTTACGGCTGGTCGCTTGCCTCGATTTGGAAGCATTGGCCGAGAATCGGGCGATGAAATCCATCATCTCTTGACGCTTCTGCTCCACCTTCTTGTTTTTATCGGCCATTTGGCGCGACAAGAGTTGGCTGGTCTCGTACCAGAACGTGTAGTTGCCCGTGAACATCCTGATTTTTCCGAAATCCACATCCACCACATTGGTACACACCATGTCCAGAAAGTGGCGGTCGTGCGAGACTACAATAACGACATTCTGGTAGTCTGCCAGAAAATTGCAGAGCCAGTCTGTGGTTTCGGCATCCAGATCGTTGGTCGGTTCGTCCATCAGCAGAATATCGGGCGAGCCGAACAAGGCCTGCGCGAGCAGCACCTTGACGCGCTCCGAGCCGTCCAATTCTTTGACCAATTTGTAGTGCAGAGATTCATGGACACCCAAGTTGCTGAGCAATTCCGCAGCATCGCTTTCTGCCATCCAGCCATTCATTTCGCCAAATTCCCCCTCCAGTTCGGCAGCCCGCAGGGACTCCGCTTCCGTCGCATGGGGGTTGTCGTAGATGGCATTTTTCTCTTTCATGATATCATAGAGGTGCTTGTGCCCCATGATTACCGTGTCCATCACCGTGTAAGAGTCAAAGGCAAAGTGGTTTTGGCTGAGTACAGCCATCCGCTCGCCGTTCGAAATGTCCACTGAGCCTCTGGTGCTTTCTATTTCACCCGACAGGATTTTCAAAAAAGTAGATTTGCCAGCACCATTAGCCCCAATCACCCCGTAACAGTTGCCTTTTACAAATTTGAGGTTGACCTCGTCAAAAAGAACCCGCTTGCCGAATTGCAAGGCAACATCGTTCACTGATAGCATCGAAAATAGATATGTGCGTTTGAAAGAAGCGGCGAAAGTACGGGCTTCGGGCCAGACTGTGTGCAGGTGCTGCGGCCTACTTCAGGGCAAATGCACCAAAATTTGGAAGCCATGAGGAGGGACAAAAAAAGCAGACCCACGCTCAAACAGGGCAAACGCATCAAAATCTGGAAGCCCCAGCGGGGCGTAGCATCGGTAGACAAGATGCCCCCAACAGTTTTAGCCCCAGCGGGGCG
>JAYSUY010000302.1:0-1962 GCA_043718855.1 Saprospiraceae bacterium
AACTGCCCTGCGGCAGGTGGCAGGAGGAGCAGGACTGTGTGCTGTCTGCCGACAAAATCGGGTCGTAGAACAGGCGGCGGCCCAACTGCACTCCGGCCACTGTCTGCGGATTGCCAGCAGGTATCGGGATGGCCGGGAAGTGTTCCGGCTTTTTGATGGTATACGGTTGCGGATTGTAGGCGATGTCTTCCAAGTCACCTTTCTCACTACCGCCGGGCGGCATTGGATCGTCTTTGCAGGCGGCAAAGCAGGTGAGCAAGGCGAATAGAACAAGTAAATTCTTCATAGTCAGCAAGTTGTTTTTTTTTACATGAGCGGTTGTTGGTTGCGGTTGCTGGCACTAGAACCAACAACGGGCAACTAATAACTGACAACTGAATTACTGCTTGATGGTGGTGGCTTTTCCGTACTGGCTCATGATAGCATTTGCGACCACGAGGTCGTTTTTGTCGTTGGAGGTTTGCGAGTTTTTCACCATGTTATAGAGCGAGCCGTCGTCTTGGATGAACAGGTTTTTGAGGTCGATAGCCACATCAAGGCCCTTGCCACCCGCTTTGACGGAGATGGGTTGGTTGAAGGTGAAAGTCTTATACACCCCGTCGCCGCCGCAGTGGTAGATCAAGTAATGCTCTATGGTGCCGTTGTTGTCGGCATCGCCTCCGCCTTCGATTTTTGCAAAAATGAAACTCGTCCAGCCTGCCCAGTACTCCAAGTCGTTGGCGAGCGGGTGTCCTGCGGGCCAGTCTGAGATGCGACGGATGTTGTAGTCGGGCCTCACGCCATAGCCGATGCGGATACCGGTGTACTCACCTTCGGGTACGTTTTTGTAGGTGCGCTGTGGCATCACGGAGAGGTTGCTGGAGGAGGCGTTGGGCAGAAAATCGAGGAACTCAATATCTGACAGGACGTATTCTTCACTGCCTTTGAGTAACGTGATGTCAGAGAGGAACAAGGTGTGGATGGTAAAATTGAGCGGGTGGCCGTCGTAGTCGTAGTTTTTACCTTTTTCCAACTGAGCACCGTTGTATTTGGTGCTGAAGGTGATGTTTAAATCAGTGCCAGCGTCATTGCCGGAACCGCCATCATAATCTTTGCAGGCAGAGAAGGAAACGGTCAGGGCCAAAAGCGCGGATAAAAGTGTTGTATGTTTCATACAAAAAACGAGTTGAGTAGGTTGGTTAGATATTTACTGTGAAACGCTAAAAACGGTTGGTAGGTTGGCGATGATTTGTTGTTTCCAAGTGCTTTTGTCGCCCGTTGTCCAATCTATGTTGCCGAGCAACTGCTGGTAGTCGGCGCCGAGCCGGAGGCGAAAATCAACCCCGTCAGGGTGGACAAACGCGCCGCTTTCGTTGATGAAAAAATTGCCCACATCGGCTTGTGTGAAGGTGAAGGTGTCGCGCGTGGTCGATTGGACATCGCGGCCAACCACAATTTTTAGGAACACAAAACCTGCGTTTTGGCCTTGCCAGAGGCTGTCGGGCTGCACGGCCAGCGGGTGGGTGGTGGGCGCAAGTTTCGGTATTACTTGGTTGGCATCAGCATCCAAGCCGAGCCGAATTTTTACCTCAGAAAAAGTGCCGCTCTCCTGGAAGGTACCGACAGCGTAGGTCTGGGTCTCCAAGCGAATGAGTTGAAAGTCGTTGCGAAACACCGGGCGCAGGGTGTCGTTGCCGCTGGGCGAGAAAGTCCGCAGCCCCAGCGTGTCGCTCACAGCGAAAGGGTTGATGTTTTTAAATACCTGAAAATCAGAGAGATAAAATGTTACGTCGTGCAATCGGAACAGTTTTCCGTTGGTGCCGAGGTAGGTGCTGTCGCGGCGGTAGGGCAGGGTGTCGTAGCGTTGATCCACCGTTACCTGCAACTTGGGGTAGATGCAGGCACAGCCAGATTTGTCACAGTCCTTGTCGGCACTGGCATCGAAGTTCACCGCCGAGATGTCGAGGCAGCCTTCTTTTGGCT
>JAYSUY010000303.1:0-5310 GCA_043718855.1 Saprospiraceae bacterium
TCGAAAGCGTGCCAAGTGGCGTTGGCCCCGAAGCGCACCGTGTGGCGGTTGCTGGGTTGGTAGTAAAAATCCACCTTCGTATTTGCGTCCACCACATTCGAGCCGAGGCGGAAAGAAAAACCTTGCAGGATGTTGCGGATGCGGTAGCGGTAGTCCGAGTAGGTGAAGGTCGTGTTGGCAAAAAGCCGGGGGCCAAAAACGTGGTTCCAGCGGGCGGTGCCAGTGGTGTTGCCCCAGTCAAAACGGAAGTCGAACGTTTCGTTTTTAAACCCAAAAACATCGCGGCCAAAGTAGCCGCTCAGGTAGAGGCGGTCTTTTTCTGAGAGGGTAAAATTGACCTTCGTGTTCAGGTCGTAGAAGTAATAATCCGGGATGGGGTTGTAATCTTCCGTGCCCTCGTTGGCCTTGTTGACCTGTCGCGTGATCAGGTCAGCGTAGGTGCGCCGCCCGCTCACGATGAACGAAGATTTGTCTTTTTGTATCGGCCCCTCCAAAGTTAATCGACTGGCTATCAGCCCCAAACCACCGCTGCCACTAAATTTTTGGTTGTTGCCCTCCTTCATCCGCACGTCAATCACCGACGACAACCTGCCGCCGTACTGCGCCGGAAAGCCGCCCTTGTACACCTTCAAATCCTTCACGGCATCTGAGTTGAACGTGCTGAAAAAACCAAACAGGTGGTTGGCGTTGTACACCACCGCCTCGTCCAGCACGATCAGGTTCTGGTCGTTGTTGCCACCGCGCACGAAGAGGCCGGTAGTACCCTCCGAGCCAGGTGTAAAGCCGGGTTTGAGTTGCAGGATTTTGAGCACATCGGTCTCGCCGAACAGGGCAGGCACGGCTTTGATCTCTCTCGTGCCGATGGTCGCCACCGACATTTCCGTGCTTTTCACCCGCTCGGCCAGCGAGTTGGCCTTGATCACCACCTCGTCGAGTACCGAGCCTTCGGGCCGCAGCGACACGTTCAATTTGATGCTGCCTTGAAATTTGACGCGGCGCAGCATCGTCTCGTAGCCGATGTAACTAAACCGCAGCGTGACCGAGTCGCGGCTTTCAGGTAGGCTGAACGAGTAGAAACCGTACTCGTTGCTCACGTTGCCTTTGCCGAGTCCGACGGCTTCGACGGTGGCACCGATGAGGCTTTCGCCATTCTCCGCATCGCGGAGCGTACCGCTCACGGTGGCGTTGTTTTGGGCAAAAACGCCAGCGGCGATGCCCAGTGTAAGCACTAGGGTGAGGTAGTTTTTGTGTATCATGCTAAGTTAATTTGTTGTGGCACACATTTGGGAAAATTGGGGGGCGTGATCCTACCGCGCCATACGGCCGTATGACACGCCAACTGTCGTTGACCACTACCCGATGGGTTGGGTTTTGTTCAAAATCAAATAACCGGGCAGTATGGCGGCAAAACGCCTTCAAACAAACATTGTTCGGTAAAGGCCGGGCTAAAACCTGTTTTGGCAAACATCGTTAGACTAAGCCGCTGCTTGTCTCGACTGTTGGCAACGACAGTTTGTTTCGGCTGCTTCGTCTTTATTCTGTCAAAGCCAGAACGACGCAAGGCAAACCAAATTTTTGCAAAAAACGGGATTTCAACAAAAGGTGGAAAATGGTCAACGAATGGAGCCAATCGACGCTCAATCTGGGACAACCTTGCAACCCTCCGTGCAGTTGGTGCAGATATCTACCTGATCGCGCCCCAGCAAAATAGCGCGGCGAAAAGCCCGATACGGCTCGCCATGCCAAAGCGCACGGAACGTCGTTTTTTTCAAATCACCCATGCGGTGCTGCGCGTCCTTATCGAAGCAGCAAGGCACCACGAGACCGTCCCAAGTCACCACACAGGCGTGCCAGAGTTTCCAGCAATGGTTGACGAGCGCGTGTTTTAGTACCCAGGTGCCGTCGGGCAGTTGCCGGTAGCGGGCATAGCGCGACTGGGTCGGAATCAGCGGGTTTCCGTGCTGATAATCATAGACTTGCGCCGTTTTGAGTTGCACCGCGTCGGCTCCAATCTCCTCAGCCAATCGGTAGATATCGGGTATCTGGTGTTCGTTGGGCTTGACCACCAAAAACTGAAAAACGAGGTGCGGGCTGCGGCTGCCGAGTTGGCGTTTCCAGCGCACCACATTGCGTGCGCCTTGCAGTACGCTGTCTAATTTCCCCCCGATGCGGTACTGCTCGTACACCTCCTGCGTGGTGCCGTCGATGGAAATGATGAGGCGGTCGAGGCCGCTCTCCACCGTGCGGCGGGCGTTGTCGTCGTTGAGAAAGTGGCCGTTGGTGCTGGTCATGGTGTACAGGCCGCGCTCGTGGGCGTAGCGCACCATGTCGAGAAATTTGGGGTTGATGTACGGCTCGCCCTGAAAGTAAAAAATGAGGCACATCAGGTGGCGGTGCAGGTCGTCGACCGTGCGGCGAAAAAAGTCTTCGCGCAGGTTGCCCGTGTCGCGGCTGAAGGCCCGAAGCCCGCTGGGGCACTCCGGGCAGCGCAGGTTACACGCGGTGGTCGGCTCAATGCTCAGCGTAACCGGTAGCCCCCACTGCACAGGGCGGCGCAGCAATCGTGTGATGTGGTAGGAGGCCAGCACCAGCGCGAAATTCCACAACCTGCGGAGGGTGAGTTTTCGGAAAAAACGGAGCGCGTCGTGCATGGGGAGGGGGAGGGTGGAGGGTAGAAGGTGGAGGGTTCTACACAAACCTCTGATGTCTGCTGCTTTTTCGCAGTATTTTTAAAAAAAATGGAGGGTAAGGAGCGTCCGGCCCTCTACCCTCCACCTTCTACCTTCCACCATCAAAAGTTAGTTCAGCCGCTCATAAATCCCCGCTATCCCCTGACCGCCACCGACACAGGCCGTCACCATGCCGTAGCGTTGGTTGCTGCGGCGCATCTCGTTGAGTATCTGGATGCTGAGTTTCGCTCCGGTGCAGCCCAGCGGGTGGCCAAGCGCGATGGCACCGCCGTTCACGTTCACGCGGTCAGGGTTGAGACGCACCTCACGGATGACGGCCAAGGCCTGTGCACCGAAGGCTTCGTTGAGTTCAACGGCTTCGATGTCGTCGAGTTTCATGCCCGCTTGCTTGAGGGCTTTGGGGATGGCGGCGCAGGGGCCGATGCCCATGTAGAGCGGCTCCACGCCCGCTACTGAGCAAGCGGCCAGACGCGCAATCGGCTCCAAACCCAGCGATTTCATCATCGTTTCGGACATCACGAGCACGAAAGCCGCGCCGTCAGAAGTTTGCGAAGAGTTGCCTGCCGTGACTACGCCGCTCTGGGCGAAGGCCGGGCGAAGTTTGGCTAAGCCTTCCAACGAAGTATCGCGGCGCACCCCCTCGTCGGTGTCCACGATGTACTCGCGGCTCTTACGCTTGTCGTTTTCTACCCACACCTCCGGCACCGGCACCGGCACGATTTCATCTTTGAATTTGCCCGCTTCGATGGCTGCACCCGCCAGTTGATGGCTGCGCACGGAGAAGGCATCGGCATCTTCGCGGCTAATGTGGTATTTCTGAGACACTGCCTCGGCGGTGAAGCCCATGCCCACGAGATAATCGGGCGTGTTGGCCGCGATGTTGTAGTTGGGCGCAAGTTTGTAGCCGGTCATGGGGATGAACGACATGCTCTCCACGCCGCCAGCGATGTAGCACTCGCCCATGCCCGCACGGACTTTGGCGACGGCGATGCTGATGGTCTCCAAACCGGAGGCGCAGTAGCGGTTCACGGTCATGCCCGGCACGTCCTTGCCGAGGGCGCGGTTGGAGATGAGGCGGCCAATTTGCAGACCCTGCTCTCCTTCGGGGTTGGCGCAGCCGACGATGCAGTCGTCTATGCGGCTGGGCTCTAACTCAGGCACCTGGGCCATGAGGTGGCGGATGATATCCACCGCGAGGTCGTCAGGGCGGTAACTTTTGAAACCGCCTTTGCCGGCCTTGCCGACGGCGGAACGGTAGCCTTTGATGATATATGCTTCGGGCATGACGTGTGAGTTGTTGAGTTGCTGGGTTTCGGGTTTTGATTGCTTTTTGCCACTTGCCCTTTGCCAGATTGGACAAAGGTCTCTCAAATACGTTTCAAGGGGAAATTTGTTCGGAGAAAATTCGTCAGGGAAAAATTGGGGCGCATCCCACTAGACTTTATGAACAGCAGGTGCTTGAGGCAGAACTGAGGGATTTCAGGGCTGATTGAGGCTTATTTTTGAGTTCGTAGCAGCGCTACGGACGAAAAAATAGCCGAAAAGTAGCCCTGAAAGACCCAGTTATGACCAAGCGACCTTCTGTTCATAAAGTCTACTACTTTCGCAGCCACAATCTTGCACCTATGCGCTTACTCTTCAACCTTGCCGAATCCCAGTCCGTAGCCAACCAGTTCGTGGCCGAACTCCGCAACGCGGAAATCCAAAAAGACCGCCTCCGCTTTCGCCGAAATCTTGAGCGGGTGGGCGAGGTGCTGGCCTACGAAATTTCTAAAACCCTTGATTACGAGTTGGTTGAGGTAGAAACCCCGCTGGGCATCGCCCCCACAATGCTGCCCGCGCAGCGCATCGTGCTGGGCACCATCCTCCGCGCCGGGCTGCCCTTCCACGCGGGTATGCTGCACTACTTCGACCAGGCAGACAACTGTTTCATCTCGGCTTTCCGCCGCCACCACAAGGACGGCTCGTTCGACATCCAACTCGACTATGTAGGCACACCCGACCTCGAAGGCTGCGTACTGATCCTCGCCGACCCGATGCTGGCCACTGGCGCATCCCTCAATGTTGCGCTGAAAGAACTCGAGCGTTTTGGTACCCCCGCAGCGGTACACATTGCCACTGTCATCGCCAGCACAGCGGGCATCGAGGCAGTGCGCCGCCGCCACCCGAAGGCCCGCATTTGGGCGGGCGCGGTGGACGAGGAACTGACGGCCAAGTCGTACATCGTGCCGGGCCTGGGCGATGCGGGCGATTTGGCGTTTGGGGAAAAAATCTAAAGGAAGTGGTAAGTGGTGGGCGACCCAACTATTTTCTCAACACTTTCGTAAGCTAGTGCGTAGGCTGGTTGGCCATTCGCAGGAAAGCGTCCACGTCTCGGAACGCGCCGCTTTGTCATTCTGACGGAAACCGTCCACGCACACTACTGGACATTTTGATTTCACACAACGCCACGACGACACAACGAATTGGCTTTGAATGATTTAGTCATATCGTCGTCGTGGCGTTATGGCGTTGTGTGAAAAATGTCCAGTAATGTGCCGTCCACATCTCGGAACGCGCCTCATTTTTTACAGAAAATCAGCGACGCACACCGAGGCGTGGACAGTTTCCGTCAGAATGA
>JAYSUY010000304.1:0-5302 GCA_043718855.1 Saprospiraceae bacterium
CGGAGACATCTGCACAACCCATGCTCCGTTCGGAAGCCTTGGCCAAGAGATGTCGGAAAACTTGGGTTGTGCAGATGTCTCCGCTGCGCTGCGACATGACAAGGACAAGGGCAGACGGCTAAGTTTTTACAAACTCGCCCTAATCCACAATCATCGCCACTCGATCCAACTCCTGCTGCGCCATGTGCTGCGGCAACTCCCGAAACTCATACTGCTGGTTGCGCAAGCGCGGCACGAAGCCCGCCTCGCGGATGGCCTGCTGGATGCCGTCGGCGGTGAAACGGAACCGCGCACCGGCTGCCGACACCACATTTTCCTCGATCATGATGCTGCCAAAATCATTGGCCCCAGCGTGGAGGCACACCTGCGCCACCTGCTTGCCCACCGTGAGCCACGAGGCCTGGATGTTCTGCACATTGGGCAGCATGATGCGGCTCATTGCGATCATGCGCACGTACTCGTCACCGCTGACGGCGTTGCGGGCGCGTTTTATTTTTTTCAGAATCGTGTCCTCGTCCTGAAACGGCCAGGGAATGAAGGCCAGAAAACCCTTCGCGTCGGCGGGTTTTTCGCTCTGCACCTGACGAAGCGCGGCGTAGTGCTCCATGCGCTCCAAGTTGGTCTCGATGTGGCCGAACATCATGGTGGCCGAGGTGGTGAGGTGCAGTTGGTGGGCTGCCCGCATCACGTTGAGCCACTCCTCGCCGCCACATTTTCCTTTGGAAATCAAGCGTCTAACTCGGTCGCTCAGGATTTCAGCACCCGCGCCAGGCAGAGAATCCAGCCCAGATTCTTTCAAAGTTTTCAGCACATCGTAGTGGCTCATGCCCTCCAATTTGGCGACGTGGGCGATCTCCGGCGGCCCCAGTGCGTGGAGTTTCAGGTTGGGGTACAGGTCTTTCAACTGCCGGAACAGGTCGGCGTAGAAGCGCAGCCCCAGATCGGGGTGGTGGCCGCCTTGCAGCAGCAGTTGCTCACCGCCGAGCAGGAAGGTCTCCTCGATTTTCTGCTTGTACTCCTCGATGGTCGTGATGTACTGCTCTGCATGGCCGGGCCGCCGGTAGAAATTGCAGAATTTGCAGTTGGCGATGCACACGTTGGTGGTGTTGGAGTTGCGGTCGATGATCCAAGTGACCGTGCTGCCCGGCTGGTGGTGCTGGCGCATGGCATTGCCGACGTACATGAGTTCGGCGGTGGCGGCATTTTCCAGCAAAAAAACGCCTTCTTCGGGGCTGAGCCATTCGAGGCGGAGGGCGCGTTGGAGCAGGTCGGTGATGTTCATGTGAAGGTGGTTGATTTGTTGATTTTGGGGATTTGGTGATGCGGGCGCGTTCAGCGGGCGTAGTGAGGCGGTGACTTTGAGTCACCGCCTCACTTGGCTTGGCACTGCCGTTTCAATTTTCTCTGAAAACAAAAAAAGGTGCGAAAGGTTGGCGGCATGGCGGGCGTGTTGGGGTGGTGCTGCTACTTTTGGCCGCATGATACGCCTCCTATTTTTTCTGCTTTCGCTGGGCGTTGTGGCAGGTGCCGCTGCCCAGCCCGCGCTCTCCGATTCATCCACGATCAGCCTGATGACGGTGGCTCCGGGCGAAGAAGTGTACAGCCTGTTCGGACACAGCGCACTGCGGGTGCGCGACCCGCTCCAACGCCTCGACCGCTGCTACAACTACGGCACCTTCGACTTCGACCAGCCCAATTTCCTCCTCAAATTTTGTCGGGGAAAACTACTGTACTTGCTTGACACAGAGCCGTACCGAAGTTTCGAGTATGGCAACATCGCCGACCGCCGCGCCATGCGCGAGCAGTTGCTCAGCCTCAACCGCACGGAGCGCCAGGCACTTTTCAATGCGCTGGAAACCAACGCGCTGCCCGAAAACCGGTCGTACAAGTACGACTTTTTCTACGACAACTGCGCCACGCGCATCCGCGACATCGCAGGGGCCGCGCTCGAATACCGGGTGTTCTACGACAGCAGCGCACTCACTCGCCCCCAGACGATGCGCCAACTCTTGCGCCCCTACTTGGCCCGCCACCCCTGGACGGAGTTTGGTATCGACCTCGTGCTGGGCCACTCTGCCGACCGGGTAGCCAACGCCGAAGATTTCATGTTTCTGCCTGATTATGTGCATGATATGTTTGGCAAAGCCTCGCTGGATGGCACTGTGCCGTTGGTCAAGTCGGAGCGCAAGGTGCCAGAATACTCGTTCGAGCAGCAGCCGTTTCAGTCCGGTTTTTTCAGCCGCCCGTTGTGGGTGATGTGCGTGGTGGCACTCATCGGGCTGCTCTGTATGGCCAACCCACGCAACGAGCGTATCTTCGATTTTGTGTTTTGGCCTACGCTGGGCTTGGCCGGATTGATCATGGCCCTGCTCTGGTTCGCCACTGACCACTCGGCCACCAAGATGAACCTCAACATGATGTGGGCGCTGCCAACGCACCTGCTGTTTTTCTGGCGGCGCAGCCGCACGGAGGTGACGGAGATGTACTTCGTGGGGGCAGCCATACTCGCTGCGCTCGCGCTGCTTTTCTGGACATTTATGCCGCAAGAAATGCCTGTTGCAGCCATTCCACTCGCTGTGCTGGTGGTGGTGAAAGGGATGTGGAGGCAGTGGAGGAAAGTTGATGAGGTTGATAAGGGTTGATGAGGTTGATAATCAAGGCCCTCTACCTTCTCCCCTCTACCCCAGAACTGCCATACACTTCAACTCAATGGCAATCGGCGTAGGCAGCCGGTCGATGCCGACGGTGGTGCGGCAAGGCTGGTTTTCGCGGAAATACTCGGCGTAGATGCGGTTGAAGGTGTGAAAATCGCGCTCCATGTTGACCAAATACACCGTCACGTCCACCAAATCTTCCCACTTGGCACCGCTGGCTTCGAGTACGGCCCTTACGTTGCGAAATACGGAGTGTACTTGCGCTTCAAAGTCAAACTCGGTGTAGTTGCCTGCTGGCGAGCGACTTAGCCCCGGCACCCCGTCGCTCTGCGGGTCGCGCGGGCCGATGCCAGAGAGGAAAAGTAAGTTGCCGGCACGGCGGGCGTGGGGGTAGAGGCCGACAGGCTTGGGGGCGGTGGGTGCGTCAATTTTTACGGTAGACATGAGTGTGGGACAAGATTTTTACAAAATAGTAGGCAAAGATAGTTCTTGAATACTCCGGGTTTCACCCGGAGTTATTCATGTTCAACCCCTTCAGGGTTGCTCAAAATTCCGCTTGTGTTCACCGGGTTTCACCCGGAGTTATTCATCTTCAACCCCTGAAGGGTTGCTTGCCGTTTTTTCTTTCTCACCGGGTTTCACCCGGAGTTATTCATGTTCAACCCCTTCGGGGTTTTTATAGGAAAACTCCTTCAGATTGTACGTTCGCCGCTCAAAACCACCCCAGTACGTCCTCGTTTTTACTCACCCTGGCCTACACGATTGACACACTAAATTTTTGTTGACGTAACGATAAAACGGATACCATGATAAACAACGACCGTCCGCTCTTCGGCCTTGACCTCGGCGGCACCAAAATCGAGGGGGCCATACTCGAAAGCCGCCAAAACCCACGCGTGCTGCACCGCCTGCGCATACCCACCGAAGCCGACCAGGGCTACGAACACATCGTGGGGCAGGTATCAAAATTGGTGGATATGCTGACTGCTGAGGCTGGTTTTCGGCCTGATTCGTTGGGTATCGGACACCCAGGCACGCTTGATCCCATCACCGGCGTGATGAAAAATGCCAACACCACCGCCCTCAACGGGCGGCCTTTCAACAAGGATTTGGAGGAAAAACTCGGCATCCCGGTGCGGCTGGCCAACGATGCCAACTGCTTTGCCGTCGCCGAAGCGCTCATGGGCGCGGTGCCGGATGCGCTTCCGCAGGCCGAGGTCGTGTTCGGTGTCATCATGGGTACCGGCGTGGGCGGCGGCTGGGTGGTACGCGGCAAAGTACTCAACGGTCGGCACGGCATCGCTGGGGAGTGGGGCCATAACTTCCTCGACGACAGCGGTGGGCTGTGCTACTGCGGTCGCACGGGCTGTGTGGAAACAGTGTTCGCTGGCCCTGCACTGGAGCGTTTTTATGAAAAAAATGCCGGGCAGCACCGCCACTTGCGCGACATCGTGGCCCGTGCTGAATCCGGCCAAGACCCTGTGGCTGAACAAACTATGCAGCGCCTCCTCCATTATTTCGGCAGGGCTATGGCTGCCGTCATCAACATCATGGACCCCGACGCGGTGGTCATTGGTGGGGGAGTTGGCAACATCGACCGCATCTACACCGACGGCCCGGCCGAGGTGCAGAAATACTTGTTCAACCCTCGCGTGGACACCGTTTTCCTCAAACCCAAACTGGGCGACAGTGCGGGTGTGTTCGGGGCGGCGTTGCTGTGAAGCCGCTTGGCGGACATTTGGGTTGGTTTTGCATTGTATTCTGACAGCCTCTTCCAAAATGTGGCGTTCAGGGTATGCCCGGAACGGACTTCCGGGCTACGTTCTCACTCAATTTTCATTTGCCATGATGTTTAAAATCCTCTCCGCAGCCCTGCTATCCACCGTCGCCCTGTCAGCCATGTTTTTTTCTGACCGTTTACCCGCCGTAGCCGACTTGTCCGCCGAAGTCTTGACGAAGGAGGAAGCGGAGGCAGGCCTCCCCTCTCACCCCTCGTTCCTCACAACTTCGCCGCCGCCGCCCGAAGAACTCGGTGCCGTCAATTGGCTGCGCGACCTCGAAGCAGGGCAAAAAGAATCGGTCAAGAGCGGCAAGCCCATGCTCATCCTGTTTCAGGAAGTGCCGGGCTGCTCCAACTGTACCCGCTACGGCAACACCACGCTCTCGCACCCATTCATCGTGGAGGCCATCGAGACTTGCTTCGTGCCGGTGTGCATCTACAATAACCACGACGGCAAGGACGCTGCCGCGCTCAAAAAATTTGGCGAAGCCGCTTGGAACAACCCCGTGGTGCGTATTACCGCTGCTGACTACCGCGATGTGGTGCCGCGCATCGACAATTTCCGCTCTGCCCACCAACTGCTCAATGGGATGCACAGCGCCCTCAAACTGGCCGGAAAAACAGTGCCGACTTACCTCGAACTTTTGGAGGAAGAATACGCCGCCCGCGAAGCCGGAGTGGAGACGGCTACCTTTTCGATGTACTGCTTCTGGAGCGGCGAAGGCACTTTCGGCGGCATCGCGGGCGTGGTGGAGACCGAGCCAGGATTCCAAGACGGCAAGGAAGTGGTGCGGGTGCAGTTCGCCCCGTCGGTGCTGAAAAAAGCCGATCTTGAAAAACTCGCCCAGCCGAAGGGCATCACCGCTTG
>JAYSUY010000305.1:0-5298 GCA_043718855.1 Saprospiraceae bacterium
CGCCCAAAAACTTGCTTGATGGCGACGCTGCGATGCCGATCGGCCACTGCCATCCAGACCGTGCCGACGGGTTTGTCGGGGGTGCCGCCGCCCGGCCCAGCGATGCCAGAAATGGCCAGCGATACGTCCACGCCCAGCGTGTCGAGCGCGCCAAGGGCCATCTCGATCACGGTCTCTTCGCTCACGGCACCAAATTGGGTGAGTGTTTCGGAGCGCACACCGAGCAGTTTGCTCTTCATTTCGTACGAGTACGTCACCACCGTGCCGGGGAAATAGGCCGACGAGCCGGGCACGCTGGTGATGAGGTGGGCTACATAACCGCCAGTACAGCTTTCGGCGGTGCCAAATTGCTTGCCCTGAGCGAGCAGGATTTGGCCCAGCACCTGCTGCAAGGTTTCGGTTTCGTGACCAAACACAAGGTCTGGGAGGAGTGATTCCAGTTCGGCTTGTTTGGCATCAAGTACAGCAGCAAGTTCGGCTTCAGCCCCAGTGCTGGGCGGCCCGGGCCAAGTGCCGCTCAATCGAAGGCGGACTTGGCCCAGCGCAGGCAGGTAGGCGAGCTTGATGTGCGCGGGCAGCCCATCCTCGAAGGCTTCGATGCGCCGGGCAATGTTGCTTTCGCCTTCGCCGACGGTGAGCAGGGTGCGGTGTACGATGGGGCTGCTTTGAAAGCGGTTTTGCAAACGAGGCAGCACTTCGTGGGTCATCAGGTATTCCATCTCAAAGGGCACGCCGGGCAGCGAGATCAGCACTTTGCCATCGCGCTCAAACCACATCCCAGGTGCGGTACCCACTTTGTTGGTCAAAATAGTGGCCTGGTCGGGCAGGGTGGCCTGGTCGTGCATGGAGGGCGGCGTGGGGCGACCGATGCGCTCGAAGTAGCCCTCGATGCGGGCGAGTGTTTCGGGGTGGAGGCTCATGTTGGAGCCGAACATTTCGGCGAGCGTTTTTTTGGTGATGTCGTCTTTTGTGGGGCCGAGGCCGCCCGTCATGATGACGACATCGGCAACGGAGGCGGCGTACTCGATGCCATCCACGATGGCTTGGCGGGTGTCGCCGACGCTGCTTTTACCCTGCACAGCGAAGCCGCAGAGGTTGAGTTGCTGGCTCATCCAAGCCGAGTTGGTGTCGATGATTTGGCCGATGAGGATTTCATCGCCGATGGTGAGGAGGTGGACTTGCACGGAGGGAGCGGAGGGCAGTAGGTGTAGGGTGGAAGATTAGTTGAGGGGCAGTAAGTATCTCATTTAGATTGAGTTATCTCAAAGAGGTGTAAAGTAAGCACCACGACACAAATGTCTCGCAAAGGCGCAGGGGCGACCACGACACAAATATCTCGCAAAGGCGCAGGGGCGACCACGACACAAATGTCTCGCAAAGGCGCAAAGGCGCAAAGTTTTGATTCTACATACTTTGCGCCTTTGCAAGGCACTTGAGTCGTAGAACTTGCAGGATTGGGCAACGGATTTTTATTCCATTAGTTCAACATGGATGTGGTCGTCGTGCCGTACAGCATTGCAGCCATGGTGGCGCAGTTTGTCGAGGTCGTCCAGTTGTAGGCGCTTTTTCAGGTACGGTTCGATCAAGACGCGGCGCACATGGGGGTGTTTGCAGAAAAGGCTCGTCATGGCGGCTGTCCGTGCTTCATCCAATTTGAAATAAGGCTTCCTGTGCTGCAACACTATTTTTGCCATGTAGCCATACTGCCAGTAGCCTTTCGCTTCGCATTCGGCTGCGCGGTCATATTCACCTGATCGGGGATCTTCAAATACGCCGTAGCCAATGGCTGAGGGGGTGCCGACGATGGGCTTGTCGGATTGTCTGTTTTTCCAGAGCAGGGCGATGTCCAATTTTCGACCGTCGGAGTGGCTCAGGTGTGGCATCAGTGGCCAGCCGTCAAAAAAGGGGTGCTGAGCATCCAAATACAGGAGGGTGCTTTGATGATATCGCTTCATTTCAACGGCGACATCTATGGCGGCACGGCGCAATTTGGGCCGGACATAATGTCGGCACATCATCACCGTCATCCAGTGTTGAGGGCGAATGTCGCTGTGGCGGATGGGCATGGCTACTCGCCCAAAAAAGGGAGCGACAAATGGCAAAACGACCAGCACTGAGCACAGGTACACCGCTAAAAATGTGGCTGTTTGGAATAAAAAACGCACTATTTTATTGGAAAAACGCCGCTTGACGCGATGGTAAAACGGAAAACAGAGCAGGTGTATAAGACCGCCTACTTGCGTCAGCAGAGTCAAAAACACCACGATAAGTAGGTGAGACAGGATGGTTAGTAAACGGAGGATATGTTTCATGGCAGCAAACTTTCAACCGAGGGAGCGAAATGTCAGGCTCAAAGCAACCAACAAAACTCCTAATTCTACTTTCTCAAAATATGCCCGCCCGAAAAACCCACATTTGAGACATTTGCCCCCAAATGCAAAATGCTTCTCTCCTCCTTTTCATCGGCCTCTACCTCTTTGCCACCATCGCCGTCGGCTGGTGGGCCAGCCGACGGGTGAAAACCACCGCCGATTTTGTGATTGCAGGCAAACGCCTGCCCATGTTTATGGCCGCCTGCGCGCTGTTTGCCACATGGTTTGGCTCCGAGACTGTCATGGGTGCGTCGTCCGAATTTGCGCAGCACGGGCTGCTGGGCATCATCGAAGATCCGTTCGGCGCTGCGATGTGCCTGTTTCTGGCCGGCTTGCTGGTGGCCCGCCCGCTCTACCACCTCAACTTGCTGACATTCAGCGATTTTTTCAAAATCCGCTTCGGCCAACGGTCGGAAGTTGTGTCGGCAGTGTTCATGGTCTGCTCCTACTTCGGTTGGATTGCTGCGCAAATCGTGGCCCTCTCGGTGGTGTTGCAAGTGGTCAGCGGCTTGGAGCGCGAGTGGGGCGTGCTGCTCTGCACGAGTGTGGTGCTGTTTTACACTTACATCGGCGGGATGTGGTCGGTAGCCATCACGGATTTTGTGCAAACGATCGCCATCTTGGTCGGCTTGCTGGCGTTGGCGGTGGATATGGTGATGCAGGTCGGCGGATTCGGGCCAATGGCAGCGGCGGCCCCGCCGGGGTTTTTCCAGTTTCTGCCCGACCCAAAGCCCAGCGAGATGGTGAACTGGTTCGCGGCCATCATCACCATTGGCTTGGGCAGCATCCCCCAGCAGGACGTATTCCAGCGGGTGATGGGCGCCAAAACCGAACGCGCTTCGGTACTTGCCTGCTACACCTCTTCGATCATGTACCTCACGGTGGCAATGCTGCCGCTCATCATCTGCTATTGCGGAAAAATGCTGTATCCCGAACTGATGGCCCGCGACCCTCAGATGCTGATCCCTGCGATGGTGCTGCAACACTCCGGACTGGGGATGCAGGTGCTGTTTTTCGGGGCCTTGCTTTCGGCCATACTCAGCACTTGCAGCGGAGCGATGCTGGCACCGGCTACGGTGGTCGGCGAGAACCTCGTTCGGCCGCTTTTCCCCAACATGACGGATGCCAGTTTGTTGAAAATCATGCGGTTGTCGCTGGTTGGTGTGGCCATCGTCACAGGCGGGATGGCCCTTTTTCGCAACAACATCTACGAACTCGTGGGCGAGTCGTCGGCACTGAGTTTGGTGTCGCTGTTCGTACCGCTCATTGCCGGACTCTACTGGAAACGGGCCACTGCTACGGGTGCCATCGCTGCGATGGGCTGCGGCATGGCAACTTGGCTTTTGGCCCTGTGGCTGCTGCCCGGTGAGCCGCCGGAAGGTGCCGCTCCGTTGCCGTTCTGGCAAGGTGTGCCGCCCATACTCTACGGGCTGGCGGCGAGTATTGCTGGCATGGTGGTGGGGAGTCAAGTGAAGAGGCAAGGACAAAGGAAGGGCTGAAAACATTGCGCTCACCTCTTTCCAAGCTGTTGCATTTGAACCTTGAATCTGCGACTCCCTTAATTACCTGCTCAGTCCCCCCTGAACCTTGAATCTGCGAATCGTTCAAGCAGCGGCGAACCGTGCCAAAGTCGAGCACCTATCTGCTGACATGGATGAACAACCGTACTTTCGCCCCCGCCTCACGCCCGTGCACCGCAGCCCGGGCCACATGATCGCTCTACTTTTGTATGAAATCTGCACTCACCGCCGCCGCCTTCCTCATGCTTGCCCACCTCGCCGCCCAAACCCACTACACCCCCTTCCGCTTGCCCGTGCAGGCCAATTGGGAAATGCGCCAAGCTGGAAAACCTGACTGGCAGCCCGCCCAAGTACCCGGCAGCGTCCACACCACATTGCTGAAAAATGGCCAGATCGAAGACCCGTTCTACCGCGACAACGAAGAGAAGTTGCAGTGGATCGAGCGCGAAGACTGGGAGTGGCAAGGCACCTTCACGGTGCAGGATATCGCCTTGCAGCGCAAGCACATCGAGATGATTTTCAAGGGATTAGACACCTACGCCCACGTCTATCTCAACGATAGTCTTATTCTGGAAACCGACAACCAGTTCCGCATCTGGACCGCCGACGTGAAAAAACACCTCCACGCAGGCGAGAACAAATTGCACGTCTATTTTGAAAGTCCGCTCAAAAAAACCGAGACCGACTGGAAAAATCTCGGCTACGAATTGCCGGGCGGACAGCGCGTCGCGTCGCGCAAAGCCCAGTTTCACTACGGCTGGGACTGGGGGCCACGCTTCGTCGGCTGTGGCATCCTGAAAACGCCAGAACTGCTCGCTTGGGACGACTTCCTAATCGAAAACATCTTCGTCGTAGCGAAAGAAATCACGCCCGAACGCGCCAAGATGGTGGCCCGTATCCGCTACCGCTCCGACATCAGTGGCCCTGCCACCCTCACCGCTCGCTACGAAAAGCGCAAATCCGTAGAAAACCGCACCATCTACCCCGGTGTGCAGGAAGATTCCGTCACTTGGGAGGTTGAAAACCCCAAACTCTGGTGGCCACACGGCATGGGCGAGCCGTATCTCTACGACTTTTCCATCGAGATAAAATCCAACCTCCGCTTGCTCGAAAAAGCCGAAGTCCGCACCGGCATCCGCACCGTCGAACTCGTGACCGAAAAAGATGCGCCCGGCGAGTCGTTCTACTTCAAAGTCAACGGAAAACCCGTTTTTGCCAAAGGCGCCAACTACATCCCGCAGGACATTTTTCAAGACCGCGTGAGCGGCGCACAGTACAAGCGCCTGCTCGACGACGCGGTGGCGGCCAATATGAACATGATCCGCGTATGGGGCGGCGGCATCTACGAGGACGACGTTTTTTACCAACTATGCGACTCACGCGGTCTGCTCGTCTGGCAGGATTTC
>JAYSUY010000306.1:0-5294 GCA_043718855.1 Saprospiraceae bacterium
CTGGGGCTGGTTGGCTGTTGCCAACACATTTCTACCAATGCTGCGCCCCGCTGGGGCTGGTTGGCTGTTGCCAACACATTTCTACCAATGCTGCGCCCCTCCGGGGCTTCCAGATTTTTTCGAAGCCCCTTCCTCCGACGACACATTCGTCGGACGAAGGCCAAGATGCGAACCTCGTCCGACGAATTTGTCGTCGGACGAGCCTCTGCCGAGAAGCCGTGAGGCGGCTACAAAACACGCAGGCCCGCTCTCAAAAGAGCAGGCCTGCGTGTTTGTTGATCCTTCACTGGACGCTTGTCAGCGTTTTTCCTCCATCAATCTCGCAGCACAACCAGTTTTTCCACCCACCGCTGGCCTTCGGCCAGCACTTGCACGACGTACATACCTTCTGGTAAATGACCCAGTTGCAAGCGGTAGGCATTGCTGCCCTGCTCACCGAGCCAGCGTTCCGTTCGCACGGCGTGCCCGGTAGCGTCCAGTAGTTGCAACAGCACTTCGCTGTCAGTTTTTTCCAAATCGAACATCACCTGAGCAGCTTCCGATGCAGGGTTGGGGAAAATCTGCAACTGCTTTGGCAGGGCTGGTGGCGGCACCTCGGTGGCTTGTTCCTGACGCTCGGCTACGCTGGGTTTTTGACCACTGATCGGGCAGCGCGTAGCATCCCAGTTCCAGTAAGCAAAGTCTTCGGCGGCTACGTTGTTGGCGATGAACAGCCCGGTCATTTGGATCGGCGCAGCGGCGTTGGCTTTTTCCAAACGCAGGTCCGCCAGGGTGTGGATGTTGGCTTGCACTTCAGCGCCAGTGCTTACCGTCACGTTTTTCCCTGCAAAGCACTGTACGGTGCGGGTGCTGCTGAGGTTGAAATCCACGTTGCGCCCGATGCCCAAGATACCGTTGATCAGGAGTTCGGTGTTTTGGGCGAACAGCACTTTCGCGCCTTCTTTCAGGGTCAGTTCCCTGATGCGGACAGCCGATTTTCCAGTGAAAGTGACGGTAGTGTTGAGGCCCACGATGACGCTGCCGTAACTGTCGAGCGCAAGCGTGACGGGTGCAGAGTTGTTCGGGATGGTCAGGTTGTTGGTGCTCGGTGTGGGGTTGGGCTTGAATGTAGGGAGCAGCGCGGCGGCCACTTGTCCGGTGATGGAGGTGGTGGCTTGGCTGCCGCCAGTCAGTTCGAGCACAGGGGATTTCACGAAAGTGTTGGCTGCCGTCACGGTGGTGCCCAACTGTAGCCGCGCTTTTTTTCCTGCATTCACCACACCTACGCCGCCGCTCTGCACGGTGTTCTTTTTCATCGAAACATCGTTGAGGCCAATCACTGTGTAGGCGTACAGCAGGTCGGGGTCGGCGGTTTTTTGTACCGTCACGGTGAAGGCGCAGGAGGCCTTGCTGCCATCTGGTGCGCTGACCATGAAGGTGTTGAGTGTACTGCCCACCGGGAAGTCGGTGCCGGAGGCCAGCCCATCGGTCTGTGTGGTAGTGTAGCCGCAGTTGTCGCTGGTGCTTACGGTGTAGTCTATTTTTGCGGAGCAAACACCTGCGTCGTTGGACGCGGTGATGTCACTTGGGCAAGTGATGGCGGCTGGCGGGGCATCAGCCAAGCCTGGGTCGGCGGTATCGGTTAGGCCGTTGCAGTCGTCGTCGTAGCCGTTGCAGATTTCGGTAGCGCCAGGGTTTCGGGCGGGGTCGGTGTCGTCGCAGTCGGTGTTGTCTTCCACATAGCCGGAGGGCGGCTCGCAGTCTTGCACCAGGGTGGCTGCGTCGCCATAGCCGTCGTAGTCTGCGTCGAGGTAAAAGCTGCGCAGCGGGAGGCTGATGAAGTTGATCGTGAACGTGTTGTTGTCTGGGCTTAGGTCATAGGGGAGCGAAGCCGACAGGGTGATCTGGGTTTCACCCGCCTGAGAGAAGTTGACCCCGGTGAAGCTCACGCTGCTGCTGCCTTCCCCGAAGATGGGTTCTGGGTTGCCGATGGGGCCGTAGGTGCCGCTGTTCGCGCCGCTCAGGGTGAGGGTGAACTGTGCGGCTTGGGCCGGAATGCTCCCAGACCCCCAGTTGGCGAAGGTGGCCACAACGGTCTCGTCGTTGCCTAATCGGCAAGGCGGGGCAGGAGGAGCGACCTGGGAGATGGACATGTTGGGCTGCGGTGTGGTGATGCAGATGTCGAAACTGAGGTACTCCGGGTGGCGTACGCCGATGCGCACGGAGTAGGTTTTGCCCGGCTCGAGGTTGTTGAGGGTGGCGTTTTCGGCTATGTAGCACAACAATACCTGGTTCCAGTTGCCGCACTCGCCGTCCAGCACTTCCAAAAATGTGCTCCATACTTCTACATACGGGTGCTTGTTGCTGATGTTGATGGTGTGTTGCGTACCAGTGGCCACGAAGGTGTACCACAAGTCCGGCCCAGTGGTGCAGCCAGTGGTGTACGAACCTGTGGCACCGATGGTGGTGCCGGCTACTTTCCCTACACAATCTTGGGTGGGCGATACGGGCAGCATCACTGCGCCCAGACAGTGGTCGTTGGCGGGCTGAGTGATGGTGAGTACACAGAGGTCGAAGCGGGTGCCGGATTCGGCTATGCCAAGCACCCGGATGTAGTACTCCTCGCCCGGGGTTAGGTTGTTGGCCAACATCTCCGGTTCGTTGGAGCAGAACAGGCGTTGCGAAAAACCGGGGCAGTCGCCGCTGTACAATTCCCAACCAAAAAAGGTGTTGCCATACTGGGAAGCAACATTTTGAAACTGAATGAAATGCCTGTAGTCGGTGGCTGTGAACCTGTACCAAAGTCTGGTCATATAGCCGTAGCAGTCGGAGTAAACCGTTTCAGTAAGGCCCGCCGTACTGCCTGCTACTGGCTGGGCGCACTGCATATCTGGGCTGGGTGCTATGGAGATGGCACCTTCGCAGGTGGTGTTGGGCGGGGTAAGCGGCAAAGTTCGGATGCACAGCGAGAAGTCGTGCGCTTCGCCTTTTTGGTTGAAAATGCGGATGAAATACGTGTCGCCCACCGTCAGCCCGCTCAGCGTTTGGGAGAACTCGCCGTCATATTCTACACAAAACAGGGAAGTCAGGTTAGTGCAATCGCTTCCAGCGTACACCTCCATGCCCACAGAGGTGTATGTGTTGAGCGGGTAGCCAGTGAGCTTCGCCTCGATGATGTGCGCTGTGCTGGTGGACACGAACTGGTACCACACATCGCTGGTAGGGTTGCCGTTGCAGGATACTGCCGACCCGTTGCTACTCAACGTAGTGCCCGTGTAGGTTTGGTCACAATCCACACCACTGCTGGCTTCGATCAGGGCAGCCTGTGCGCAGTCGTCGTTGGCGGGTGGTTCCGGCAGGTTGCGGAGGCAGATGGTGAATTCTTTGAGGTCGGCAGGCAGCACATACAACCTGAGGTAGTAGGTTTTTCCGAGGGTTAAGTTGTTGAGCAACAAGCCCTGCGAGTAGCCGTACTCTGCACAGGGCAGCACCACCGTCGGCGCGGTGCAGGGGCCTTCGAGGATTTCGGCGCCGAACCCCGCGGTGGGGCCGTAAGCATTGCCACTGATGCTCAACAGACACGAGGTGCTGGTGGCTGAAAACTGAAACCAAACATCGTTCACGACTTCGCCCGCGCAGCCCGGAGCGGATTGTGTAGCACCGTAGGTAGCGGCGGTCGTTTGCTGCTCGCAAATCAAATTCGTGTTGGTAGTCAGCGAGATAGCCCCTGCACACTCGTCGTTGGGCGGCGCGAGTGGGCTGATGACGCAGAGGTCGAAGGTGGTGATGTAGTTGCTTTCGTTGAATGCCCTGACGTAGTAGGTTTCGTCCGGCGAGAGGTCCGTGACCAGCCATTGGTCTTGGCTTGACCAGTAATACCGGTGCGAGATCAGTTTTGTCAAGTTGCCACAGGCACCCGTGTATATTTCTATCGTGAGGCTGCCGTTCCAAGAACTCACGTTGCTCACTGCCACAGCATGGCTGGCTTGGGTGGCGGTGAATCGGTACCACACGTCGTTGATTGCTGTGGGCGATCCGTAGTTGACCTGTTTTTCCAGCAGCGAAGGCGTGGCTTGCTCGGTGGTGCCTGATGTGCGCGTGGTGCAAGTTTCATCAGGTGAAACGGTCAGCGCGACTGCACCAGAGCAAGCATCATTGGCGGGCGGTTCAGCGGGCGTGGTAATGCAGATGTTAAAATTGATATCGCCGTAGCCTATGCGAATCCAGTACTGCGCTCCTGGCACCAAGTCGCCCATTATGAACTGGTCGCTGTACTGTCCAAAACGGCAAGTCAAGTGCTTCAAATTTCCGCATTCACCGCTGTAGACCTCCAAGCCAAAATAGCCAGCATATCCATCAGCCGGTCTCAGCACTTCGCTCACCGTGATGCTGTGCGCCGTCGCTGTTGCGGTAAAATTGTACCACACATCGTTGTTGATGTCGCCACAAATGCCTGCTCCCGAAGGGCTTGCACTGGTTGTTGTGCCGGCAGTGGGGGTATTGCAGTTAGCAGTGGCAGATACCGGAAGTGCGATGGCACTGGTACACAGGTCGTTGGCCGGTACTGGGTAAGTCGCCAGACAGAGGTCGAACTCGTGTGCTCCGTCGTATCTGCTGCTGGCCATGACGTAGTAGGTTTCGCCCACGGTGAGGCTGGGCAGGTAGATCACGTGGCCTAAGTAGGTGCACGCGATCACCTCAAGATTCCCGCAGTCTGCGCCTTTGAACACCGCCAACTCCAGAAAATTATCACCTGAACCTGCCAGATACGCAATGTTCAGCACCTGCACCCGGTGAGCGGATGCAGTCGCTGTGAACGTGTACCAGACATCAAAGTCGTTGCCAGTGGCATAACAGCCCAGACTGGTGCTGCTCACTGCGCCCGCCGTGGAGCCGTGCGTAACCACCGTGCAGTCCAGCCCATTGTTGGGGGTGAGTGCGATGGCATTCGCGCATTCGTCGTTGGCTGGCGGCGGCGGCGGGGTCAGGATGCACAGGTTGAAGGCGACGGCTGAGTAGGGGTAAGAAAACACCCGCACGAAGTACGTCTCGCCCGGCACGAGGTCGGTTATTTTGGTCTGTACCGTCGGATCAAATGTGCCGATCAACTCCCCGGTGCCACAGGTACCACCCTGGTAAATTTGGTAGTACAGATAACCTCCATAGCCGAAAATTGTCTGTATATCAAGTAGTTGAAACAAATGCGTACTGCTGGTGGCAGTAAACGTGTACCACACATCAGGCTCATTGAAATTGGCCTCAAAACTCGCTCCAGCCGTTGAGCCGGGGTACACCGTGTTGCAGTGCAAGTCCGG
>JAYSUY010000307.1:0-15966 GCA_043718855.1 Saprospiraceae bacterium
TTCATGTTCAACCCCTTCAGGGTTGTGCGAAAGTCCTATCCATGACAAAAACCACCCTTTACCTCATTCCTACGCCCATCGCCGAGGATGCCCTGCACACCCTGCCGCCCTACGCGCTGGCAGTGGCCCGGCGGCTGGAAGTGTTCATCGTGGAGCGGGCCAAGACGGCCCGGCACTTCATCAAGTCCATCGGCCCGGAGCGGCCTTTGCCAGAACTGATTTTTGTGGAACTGCCCGACAACCGCTCGGCTGCCGAGGCGGAGGCTGCCCTGCTCGCTGCGGCACGCGCGGGCCGCGATGTAGGTCTGCTTTCCGAAGCGGGATGCCCCGGTGTGGCTGACCCTGGCGCGGCCATCGTCGCGCTGGCCCACCGCGAAGGGCTGCGGGTGGTGCCGTTGGTAGGGCCTTCGTCGTTGCTGCTGGCACTCATGGCTTCGGGCATGAACGGCCAGAGTTTTGCATTTCATGGCTACCTCTCGCCCAAACGCCCCGAACTCGCCGCCGACCTGCGCCGCTTGGAACAACTCGTTGCTCGGCAGGATCAACACCAGACGCAGTTGTTTATCGAAACTCCCTACCGCAGCCAGATGGTGCTGGAGGTTGCACTCGAAGCACTGCGCCCCGACACCCGATTCTGTGTGGCGCAAGACTTGACCGGAGCCGCCGAACTGGTGCGTTCGCTCCCGGTGCGCGAGTGGAAAAAGCGCCCGCCACTTACGCTGGAAAAGTTGCCCACCGTGTTTTTGGTGGGGAAGTAGAGCGGTTTTTACCCAAAAAAGAGCAGCCCCCATCCGACACCGAAGTGTCGAATGGGGGCTGCTTTTTTTCATATAGACACTGCTGCTCAGTTGCTGTTTGAGTTTTTCAAGTACTTCTCCAAAGCCACCGCGATGGAGGGGGCTTCAGGTGTGCCAGCTTGAATATTGACCTTCATACCGCGCTCAGTCACAGCCTTGTATGCCGACTGGCCGAACACGCAGATACGGCGGTCTTCTTGCTTGAACTCTGGGAACTGCTCGAACATGGACTTGATTTCGAGCGCCGAGAAGAAAGCCAGAATGTCATACTTGATGTCCTTCAAATCGGCCAAATCGGTGTTCACCGTGCGGTACATCACAGCCTCTTGGAGGGGTACTTTCAATTCCCTGAAAAACTGGGTGACCTCCGGGTTGCCCTGATCGCTGCAAGGCAGGTAGAACTTCTCTTCTTTGTGCCGCAGGATGTACGACTTCATTTCGGTGACACTCTTGACGGCGTTGAACACCTTGCGCTTGCGGAACATGATGAACTTCTGCAAGTAGTTGGCAATGGCCTCGGTAGCGCAGAAATACTTGGTGTCTTCCGACATTTTAATGCGCATATCAGTACACAGTCGGAAGAAGTGGTCCACCGCGTTTTTGCTGGTAAAAACAATGGCGGAGTACTCGTTCGGATACACTCGATTTTTCCGGTACTCCTTTTCCGTCAAGCCTTCCACTAGAACAAACGGCACAAAGTCAATGCGGACTCCGAATCGTTTTTCTAGATCATCGTAAGCGGTGCGCTGTACGGGTGTGGGTTGAGAAATAAGGATGTTCTGGACTTTGGAACTCGTGCTTTCCTGAACAGGTGCAGTGGTTGCAGACATTCGGGATATCTTTTTTGTGAAAATTTGTGCCAGAGGGAGAGGACGACGATGATCTGCAAATGAAGGACTAACAGGCTTTTATATTCCTACTTGTGCATTAAAATGTTCATCGTTAGTCGTTTTCAAGTTTGCATCATCGCCAATTTGACGATAAATAAAACCGGAGCAATTTCGACAGTGCAAAGGTACAACAAAAAGTGAAATTGGCTGACCGCCAAAAATTTGCTGCCGATGGCGGTGGAGCGGATGGCTCGGTAAGTGTAGAAAACGGACACCAGCCCCAGCATCCAGAACACCAATAAAGCCTGGTAATCGGGCGTAAACGCCAGCAACAGGTTGCAAGGCAGCAGGAACAAACCCAGCACACAGTTGAACACGATGATGAGGAAGTTGTACCGTTTCACCTCCTCACGCACCGGGAACAGCCAAGCTAGTATGCGCAGCAGCAGGTGTTTGGACAAAAAAATACTGGCTGACACTCCGATGCACAGCAGCAGGAAGGGCAGGTTGTTGAAAGTTTCTTTTCGAAAAAAGCGGGTGACGAGGAAAATGAAGACCCCGGCATTGATCACGAAACTGACGTACAGCAGGTAGTACGGTGTACTGCCCACCAGCCCTGTGGATTCCCGTTGGATGAGCGACAGTGCATTGTCGTTCAGAAAGCCCCGCCAAGCCCGACTCACCACCGACCGGTTGGCGGCTACCGAAAAAGCCAAAAAGCCAACCATGGCCACCAACATCCAGAACAACACTGCGGTGGGCAAGCCCCCGCCTCTCGGCACCACAGAAAAGGGCCGGAACGCTACGGTTTCGTTTTCGGAAAGCGACTTGGCTGCGCCCGGTGCTCGGTGCGGCACCACATCAAACGGATTGACCAGTTCGGTACTCCCATCGGCTATTGCACTGCCCACTGCGGTGGCACTGAGCCGAAAACGCAACTCAAAGGGGTTGGCCACCGACTGCCCAAACATGGGGGCAAGGGGCGGAGCAACGCACAGCAACAGGAAAAGAATGAGGAACGACAGCCGGGTCATGGGGCAAAGGTAGTTCGCGGTCTTTGCTTTTGGTTTTGTGTCTCGCTGTTCACTTGTTTTTGGCATACATTAGCCCGATGAAATTAGCGACAGTGCGCCATATAACGGGCAAGTTTGCTTTCAGGCTGACAGCATGGGTTGGCCTGCTTGGTGTTTTTTGTGGTTGCTTACACCAGCCAAGCCCCCAAAAATACCGCATTGGTTTTTCCCAATGCTGCGACGATGCCTGGCGCGACGTGATGAATCGCGAGATGCTGCGCGAACTGGCTTTTCACCCCGAACTGGATTTTCAGATGCAGGTGGCGAACACCAACAGCGAACAACAAATCGCGCAAATCCGCGAGTTGGTGGCATCGGGCATCGACCTGCTCATCGTGGCCCCCAACGAGTCACAGCCGCTCACCGCCGTCATCGAGGAGGTGTACAAAAAGGGCATTCCAGTTATTTTGATCGACCGAAAAACGAACTCCGAGCAGTACACGGCTTACCTCGGTGGCGACAACTATGAAATCGGGCAGACAGCGGCCAAGTACATTGCCAATCAGTTGGGCGGCAAAGCCAAGATACTGGAACTGCAAATGTGGATGACCATTTCGCCCGCCATCGACCGCCACCGGGGCTTTCGAGACGGCATCCGAAGTTTCCCCGGCATGGAGATCGTGGGCAGCGTAGAGGTGGAAGGCTCGATACAAAACGACCTCGATAGCCTCATTGGGCTCCTCAAAAACCACCCGGAAGCCACCGCTGTTTTTGGGCATACTGACCTGCTGGCGGAGACGGCTTGGAGAGAGGCTCGAAAACTGGGCAGAGACCAAGACCTGTTTTTTGTGGGCGTGGATGGTATACCCGGCACCGGGCAGGGTATTCAGGCAGTGGAAGACGGCATCTTAGACGCTTCGCTGCTGTACCCGACAGGCGGTGCAGAGGCCGTAAAATTGGCTTTCACGGTGCTGCACGGCCTTCCTTTTGAAAAAACAAACCGTCTGCAAACGACAGTCATCAACCCCGGAAACGCCGCGATTTTGCATTCGCAGATGAAAAAAGAGGCCAGTTTGCAGGAGAGCATTGACAAGCAAATTAAAGCGGTGGGCGAGTTGAAGGGCATCTATCGCGACCAGCGAATTTTTATTATCATCCTGATTTTCAGTTTGTTGCTGTCTATATTTCTAGGTGCTGTGCTCTGGAAATCCTTGCAGGCCAAGCAAACAGCGAACCGAAACCTCGAAATCAAAAACCGAGAGGTGTTGGAACACGAGCAGCAGATCGTAGCCATGTCCGACGAGCTACAGCAGGCGACTCAGGCCAAAGTGGATTTTTTCACCAACATCTCCCACGAGTTCCGCACCCCGCTCACCCTGATACTGGGCTACCTCGAAGGGCTGCTCGCCACCGGGGCCAGCGGAAAGGAGGCCAAGCAAGACCTCGGCATGGTGCGCAAAAACGCCCTGCGCCTGCTGCGCTTGGTGAACCAGTTGATGGATTTCCGCAAAATCGAGAGCGGCAAAATGGCGGTACGGGCCAGCGAAAACGACCTCGTGGGCTTTGCTAAGGAAATCGCCGAGACCTACCGGAAAGTGGCCGCCAAGCGCGACATCCAACTCGGCTTCTTTTCGGTAGAAAAAACACTTCCCGTCTGGTTTGACGCGAATATGCTGGACAAAGTGCTGTTCAACCTGCTGTCCAATGCCTTCAAATTTACCCCCGAAGGGGGCCGAATTCAGGTAGGCATAGCGGTCGATCGCATCGCTGGTAAAGCCGTCGTGAAAGTAGAGGATACCGGACGCGGGATGTCGCGCGAGCACGTCGAGCACGCTTTCGAGCGGTTTTATCAGGAAAGCAACGCCTCCAAAACGAGGGGTACGGGCTTGGGCCTTTCGCTTTCGAAGGAGTTGGTGGCGCTGCATGGCGGCAGCATCGAGTTGCGGAGCGAGCGCGGCAGAGGCTCGTGCTTCGAGGTATCGCTGCCGCTGGGCTACGCGCACTTCCGTGAAGACCAACTGGCCCAAGAAAAAATCGAGGGCCTTTCCTACGACGAGGAGATGTTGTTTTTTGAAGACGAAAACCCTTCTCCACCTATCGTGCTGACCACCGAAAAAAACTCGGAGCAAACCCTGCTGCTCATTGAGGACAACGATGACCTCCGCCTTTTTTTAAAAAAACAGTTTGGTAAAAACTACCACATCCGGGAGGCTGCCGACGGCAACTTGGGCCTCAATTTGGCTGTAGAAGAAGTACCCGACCTCATCATCGCCGACATCTCCATGCCTGGCAGAGATGGTCTGGCACTGACCAAAATACTCAAATCCGACCTGCGCACCTCGCATATCCCCATCGTGTTGCTCACGGCCCGCAACACGATGGAGCAGAAAATAGAGGGCATACAGACCGGGGCGGATGCTTACGTCACCAAGCCGTTCAACCTCCTGTTCCTCTCCGAAATCGTGAAAAACCTGCTGCACGGGCGCGAGAATATGCGCGAACGATTCAGCGGCAGCCTCCAGCCCGGCAAGTTGCCCAGCAGCATCGGCGACCTCGACCAGCAATTTCTACGGAAATTTTCGGCCCATGTGGAAGCCAATTTTGCCGACCAAAACCTGACAGTGGAGCGGCTGAGCGAGGAGTTCGGCCTATCACGAGTGCAACTGTTTAGGAAAACAAAAGCCCTGCTGGGCGATAGCCCCAACGACTTCATCCAACACGTCCGCCTGAAAAAAGCCGGGCAACTGCTCAGAGAGACTCAACTGACGGTGGCTGAGATCGCGTACCAGACGGGGTACTCGTCGCCGGGGTACTTCGCTACGGCGTTCAAAGGGAAGTTTGGTTGCTCGCCGAGCGAGTGGCGAGAGCGGAAAACCATGTAACATTCTCCAAACCCCGCGTAACATTTTCAAAGCCCTATCCCGCTTGCCCCGTCTCTGTGGTTTTGAAATCAGAACAAAAAACCGAAAAAAAACCGTTTTTCCCACGATTTGCTTCAAAAAGACCGGGTGTAACAAATTCAATAGCATTTGGAACAATCCTGAAATGCCTGCCGGACAGCATAGGGAAACCTTGCGGCACAAACCGGCAACATGAATTATCGCAAAGTTTTCTTCTGGGCCATCACCGTCTCGCTCGGCGGCTTCCTCTTCGGACTTGATACAGCAGTCATCTCTGGCTGCGAGCGCACCATCCAAAAACTCTGGGGCCTCTCCGATGCCATGACCGGGCAGATGGTGGCAGCAGCCCTCTACGGCACCATCATCGGGGCCATATTCGGCGGTCTTCCCGCCCAGCGCATGGGCCGCAAACCCACCCTCTTCTGGATCGCGGTGCTGTACCTCATCTCTGCCGTCGGGGCCGCCCTCTCGCCCGATGTGTGGTCGCTGATGCTGTTCCGCTTCATCGGCGGGCTGAGCATCGGCGCGTCGTCGGTAGTGGCGCCGATGTACATCACCGAAATTTCCCCAGCAGAAAAGCGCGGCCAACTCACTGCCATGTTCCAGTTCAACATCGTACTGGGCATTTTGGTCGCCTACCTGTCCAACTGGCTCATCGGCACCGCCGACGAAGGTGCGTGGCGCTGGATGCTGGGCGTAGTGGCCCTGCCCTCGCTGCTTTTTGTGCTGCTCATCGCGCTTGTGCCCGAAAGCCCGCGCTGGCTCATCGTCACCAAAGGCCGGGTGGACGAAGCCCGGCGCACCCTCCAAATCATCAACCCCGCCACCGCCGAGGCGGAAATCGCGGCCATCCAAGCGGGGCATGACAGCACCGAAGGCAGCGGCAACCTCCGCGAGTTTTTCTCTGGAAAATACCGCTTCCCCATCTGGTTGGCCTTCCTGTTCGCCTTTTTCAACCAAGTCTCCGGCATCAACGCCGTCATCTACTACGCCCCCCGCATTTTTGAGGACGCGGGCATGGCCACCAGTTCGGCCCTGCTCTCCTCGGTAGGCATCGGCGTAGTCAACCTCGTTTTCACCATGCTCGGCCTCTCGCTCATCGACCGCATGGGCCGCCGCTTCCTGATGTACATCGGCTCAGTGGGCTACATCGTCTCGCTGTCGTTGGTGTCGTGGGCCTTCTTTTCCGGCGCGGCAGCGGGCAGCCCGCTGGTGCCGGGGCTGCTGTTCGTCTTCATCGCCGCCCACGCCATCGGGCAGGGCGCGGTCATCTGGGTGTTCATCTCGGAGATTTTCCCCAACCAGGTGCGCTCTTGGGGCAACTCGCTCGGCAGCAGCACCCACTGGGTGTTCGCCGCGCTCATCGCAGGCAACTTCCCCTGGTTCGCGGGCAAATTTGGGCAAGCGCCCAGTTTCGCCTTCTTCGCCGCGATGATGGTTTTTCAACTGCTTTTTGTGTGGAAAATGATGCCTGAAACCAAAGGCGTTTCGCTGGAAGATATTGAGAAACAGTTGGTTAAGTAGCGTTATGAGGTTTGAGTTATGAGTTATGCTGAGCGCGGCACCTCATAACTCAGACCTCATAACTCCTTGTCTTGGTTTTGCTTCATACAATTTATACGAAATGGGTTAAGCGGGGTTCGGAGAAGCAATTTGTCCGAACCCCTTTTTGGAGTTATGAGCTATGCTGAGCGTGGCACCTCCTACTTCATCACTCCACTCCACACCTCAAAACCCCTTCCGCAGCTCATAACTCATAACTCCACACCTCATAACTCAATCCATGCCATCCACCCTCATCTGCTTTGGCGAAGTCCTCTGGGACCTGCTGCCCACCGGCAAAATCGCTGGCGGAGCGCCCATGAACGTGGCGTTTCAGGCCAACCAACTGGGCCTATCAGCCAAAATGGTGAGCCGCGTAGGGGCTGACGATTGGGGCGCAGAACTGCTTGATTTCCTGAACGACAAGGGCGTGTCCACCCAGTTCGTGCAAACCGATTCGCAGCACCCGACGGGCCTCGTGAACGTAACTTTGGACAGCAAAGGCAGCCCTGCCTACGAGATTGTGCAGCCTTCGGCATGGGATTTCATCGCGCCCGACCCAGCCCTGCACGACGCGGTGGCTGCTGCCGACGCGCTGGTGTTCGGCAGCCTCGCCTGCCGCTCGGATCGTACCCAAAGCACCCTGCTCGAACTGCTCGACGTGGCCGCGCTGCGGGTGTTCGACGTGAACCTGCGCCGCCCCTTCTTTTCCCAAAACCTGCTGGATGCGCTGCTCTCGAAGGCCGACATCGTGAAACTGAACGACGAGGAACTGGATATCATAGCCGCTTGGCACGGCGCAGTCGGCGGCGAGGCCCAGCAGATGCAGTTTTTGAAAAAAAAATACGCACTGGATATGCTCGTGCTGACCAAAGGACCGCACGGCGCGGCCTGCTTGGATGATACGGGCTACCATACTCACCCCGGTTTTTCGGTGAAAGTCCACGACACCATCGGCAGCGGCGACGCTTTTCTGGCCGCCTTCCTGAGCAAGATGCTGGCGGGCGACGACGGCCCGGAGTGCCTCGCCTTCGCTTGCGCGGTCGGGGCTTTGGTGGCCACGAAGCAGGGCGGCACACCGGACATCGGCGCGGAGGAGATTCAGGATTTCATTCGGGAAAACAAGTGAGGCGGTGACTTTGAGTCACCGCCTCACTATCGCACTGAACAGCTAGTCTGGGTACCAGATTTGCCGATTTTTTGCCCTTGTTGGCGTCCCCGCCAACAAGAAGCGGTGGAATGGGTGGTCATGCTTGGGTACTCACTCCGCCATTGCTGTTGGCGGGGACGCCAACAGCGGCAACGCCAACAGCGGCAACAATTTCACACCTCACAACCCTCTCTTCACTGCTCGTTATCAATTTTTTATGAAAAAAATCTACGCACCCCTCTTCTCTGCCCTGTTCGCCCTCGCCGCCCTACTCGGCTCTTGCGGCGGCCACCCAACCCCTCCGCCCTCCGCGTCGGCTGCCCCTGCGGCCAACACCGAGCAGCACCGCCCCCAGTTTCACTATTCGCCTGCCAAAAACTGGATGAATGACCCGAATGGGCTGGTCTTCTTCGAAGGTGAGTACCACCTTTTTGTCCAACATTACCCCGACTCGAACGTGTGGGGGCCGATGCACTGGGCGCACGCCGTCAGCACGGACATGGTACACTGGGAGCACCTGCCCATCGCGCTGTACCCCGATTCATTGGGCTACATTTTCTCCGGCTCGGCAGTGGTAGACTGGAACAACACCAGCGGCTTTGGTCAGAACGGTAAGCCACCGCTCGTGGCCATGTTCACCTTGCACAGCATGGAGCGGGAGAAAGCGGGGCGCATGGACGTGGAAACGCAGGGCCTCGCGTACTCCAACGACCGGGGCCGAACTTGGACGAAGTACGCCGCCAACCCGGTCATCTCCAACCCAGAAAAAGACCGCGATTTCAGAGACCCGAAGGTGGTGTGGCACGAAGCATCTAAGCGCTGGGTGGTCACGCTGGCGGTGGGCGACCATGTGGAGTTTTGGGCTTCGCCCGATTTGAAAAACTGGACCTACCTCAGCGATTTCGGAAAAACCTACGGCTCGCACGGCGGGGTGTGGGAATGCCCGGACTTGTTCCCGATTCAGTCAGGCAGTGCACCTGACTCGCCCCAGAAGTGGGTGCTGATCCTCAACATCAATCCCGGCCACCCCAACGGCGGCTCTGGCACCCAGTATTTCGTGGGCGATTTTGATGGCAAAAACTTCGTGCTGGATGCGGCTTTCGCCAAATCTGTGCCGCTCGGCACGGGCATCTGGCTCGACTGGGGCAAGGACAACTACGCCGGGGTCACTTGGTCGGACGTGCCGAAGGCCGATGGCCGCCGCCTGCTCATCGGCTGGATGAGCAACTGGGAATACGCCAACAAGGTGCCGACTGAGGTGTGGCGCAGCACCGCTACGCTGCCCCGCGAACTGGTTTTGCAAAACACCGCCGAAGGCTACCGCCTCATCTCCAAACCGGTGAAGGAATTAGAAACGCTCCGCGCCAAGTCCTTCGAACTGCCCGCTACGGAAGTGGTCGGCTCGCTTGACCTGACGGACAAACTGGGCTTTTCGCCCGCGCTGTCGGAGTGGGTGCTGGAATTTGACCTGACCGACGCGGCCTCGGCCAACCTCGGCTTGGAACTGTCCAACAGCAAGGGCGAAACCTACCGCATCGGCTACGACGCGGCCAAAAACCAGTTCGTCAGCGACCGCACGAAGGGCGGCGACGCTTCTTTCTCCAAAACCTTCGCCGCCGGTGTCCACACCGCGCCGCGCTTTTCAACGGACAAAACCCTGCGCCTGCACTTGTACTTCGACGTGGCTTCTGCCGAACTTTTTGCCGACGACGGCTCAACGTCAATGACCGAACTGTACTTCCCCAGCGAGCCGTTCAGCCGGGCCAGCGTTTTTGCCAAAGGCGGAAAAGTGCGGCTGACGAAGGGGAGCGCGTGGAGTTTGCAGCGGATTTGGAAGTAGCCCGAAACTCCGGGATTCAGATTTGTCAACTTTTCAAAAGTTGACAAATCTCCACTCCCGACGGCTGTCACCCTGTAAGGGTCTGGCCGGGCGTTGACCACGATTTCGTACTTTTTTGAGACCATTTTGCTCTCTTTTGAATTGAAAACTGAGTTTCACGCTTGGTCAGACCCTTACAGGGTGACACGGTGCTGGGGCTTGGAATCTCAAAAAATAAAATCACAGAGGCCGTTCAGGTGTGTCAATTTTTCAAAAGTGGACACACCTGAACGGCCCCATAGCCCAATGACACACTGCATTTTTTCACACAACTCACTTTTATTATGAAGCTAATTTTGCTCACTCTCTCTGCCCTGCTGCTCTCCGCGCAGGTCGCGTTTTCGCAACGCGCCCTCACCGGAAAAGTGACGGACGCAGAAACCAACGAAGCCCTCATCGGGGCGAGCGTAGTCGTGACCGGCACTGCCAACGGCACGTCTACGGGGGCCGACGGCACGTTCCGGCTCAGCGTGGCCAACGATGCCACGTCCATCACCGTGTCCTACACCGGCTACCAGAAACAGGAGCTGTCCATCGCCGGGCTGACCACCGTCAGCGTCGCCCTCGTATCAAGTGCCATACTTGAAGAGGTGGTGGTGACGGGCTATGCCACCGAGAAAAAGAAAGACCTGCTCGGCGCGGTGGCGGTGCTGGATATGAAGGACGTGAAAGACGTGGCGAACCCCAACATCCTGCAAAATATGCAGGGCCGTGTGGCGGGCGTGAACGTGGACATGTCGGGCGACCCCGGTCAGGGCGTACGGGTGCGGGTGCGCGGCACCAGCACGCTGGGCAAACTCACCGACCCGCTCTACATCGTGGACGGCGTGCCCATCCAGAGTTTCGTGTCGAACGAGAACAACTCGACCATCGCCCAGAGCTGGGACCTGAGTTGGCTCAACCCCAACGACATCGCCTCGATGCAGGTGCTGAAGGACGCTTCTTCGGCCAGCATCTACGGGGCGCGGGCGGCCAACGGCGTGGTCATCATCACCACCAAGCAGCCGGGCAAACAAAAGCCGCGCATCGATTTCAGCACCCGCACCAGCATCGAAAACTGGAACGACTTCGACGACCTGACCAACAACAAGGAGCGGGCTACGGTGGAGTGGCAGGGCGCGGTGAACGACGGCACGAACCCCGACAACACGGGCATTTACAAGTACAAGTGGCACCTCGACCCGGCGCTGGGGCCTGGCATCCAGGGCACGGGCGTGCCGGTGCTGGACGAAATCATCTACCCGGAATGGCTCGACCAAGCCGACCAACTCCGGCCTTCTGGCTCGGCCAAAAGCAAGTACGGCGGCAGCATTGAGGAGGGCACGGACTACTGGAAGGAGATTTCCCGCACGGGGATGTTGCAGAACTACGACCTGGCGTTTTCGCAGGGCAACGAGCGCGGCGGCATCCAGTTTGGGGCCAACTACTTCACGCACAAGGGCGTGGTGCTGGCCTCCAACTTCAAGCGCATGGGCCTGCGCATGAACTCGAACTTCAAGTTCCTGAACGGCAAAGTGACCATCGGCGAGAACTTGCAGGTGTCGCGCGGCTCCAAACTGCTGCTCGACAACGGCTTCGGCGGCACCGCCGAGCAGGCGCCCTACCGCTACAAATCCATCCTGCCGGTGTACACCGAAGATGGCCGCTTCTCTGGCCCTCCGGGCGGCGGCTTCTCTGACCGCGACAACCCGGTGGCGCTGGCCCACGACAACGAGGACGACAAGGTGAACAACGTCAAACTCTTTGGCAACCTCTACGCCGAGGTGCAGCTGCTGCCCGCGCTGACTTTCCGCAGCAGCTTCGGCGGCGACTACGACAACATCAACTCGAAGGACATTTTCCACACCTACCAGCGCGGCTTTTTGTCCAACAAAATCGCCGAACTCGGCATCCGCCAGACGCACCAGACCAACTGGGTGTTCAACAACACGCTGGCTTACTCGAAGGCTTTCGGCAACCACAACGTGACGCTGCTCGGCGGCACCGAGGCCATCAAGAACAACATCAACATCTTCACCGCATCGGCCAAAGGCTTCGCGCAGGAAACGCCCGAATACCTCCAACTCAGCGCGGCTTCCGGCGAGCGCAGCAACTCGGGCCTCAGCACGGGCTTCTCGCTGTTCTCGTATTTCGGCAAAGCCAACTACGACTACGCCAGCAAGTACCTCGCTTCGTTCACCGTGCGCCGCGACGGCTCGTCGCGCTTCGGCACCCAGAACCGCTTCGCGGTTTTCCCCGCCGCCTCGGTGGGCTGGCGCGTGAGCGAGGAGGGCTTTATGAAAAACGTCAAGTTCATTTCCAGCCTGAAACTCCGCGCGGCTTGGGGCCGAACGGGCAACCAAGACATCCTGAACGACGCGCGTTTCGGCCTCTACCAAGCCGTGTACGCCCCGGCGAGCAACATCCTGCCCTGGGACGGCGGCTGCGCCCAAACGCCTTGCCCCGACGCGGCCACGTCCTACGACATCGGCAACAACAACTCGGGCATCCTGCCATCGGGCTTCCTGGCTACGCAGACGGGCAACGACAAACTGCGCTGGGAAACCACGACGGAGACCAACTTCGGGGTGGATTTCAGCATTTTGGACAACAAACTGAGCGGCACGCTCGAAGTGTTCCAGCGCGAAACGGAGGACATCCTCGTGAGGCCGAAGCAAATCGCCGCCGTCGGCGACGGCGCGAGCCAGTGGGTGAACGGCGCGAGCATGGAGACCAAGGGCTGGGAACTGAGCCTCGACTGGCGCCCGGCTGCGAAGGGCGACTTCGGCTACTCGCTCGGCGTGAACCTCTCGCACTACGCTTCGGTCATCACCGAACTGCCGCAAAGCCTGCTGGCTTCGTACCCCGGCAACGTGGAGAAGAACATCATCGGCCAAGCGCCCAACGCATTCTTCGGCTACCACACCAGCGGCATTTTCCAAAACCAATCGGAGGTGGACGCGCACGCCAAACAGGTGGGCAAGCGTGTGGGCGCGCTGCGCTTCGTGGACCTCAACGGCGACGGCGAGGTGAACGCCCTCGACCAAGAGTACGGCCCGGCATCCAACGTGCCGAAGGTGGAGTTCGGCTTCAACGCTCAGGCCAACTGGCGGGCCTTCGACCTCGGCATTTTCCTCTGGGGAAATATGGGCCGCTCGGTGGCGCCCGACGTGTACCGAATGGAACTCGGCTCGTTGGACAACGGCGAAAACGGCGGC
The DNA here is from genome assembly GCA_043718855.1 of Saprospiraceae bacterium. Taxonomy (GTDB): domain Bacteria; phylum Bacteroidota; class Bacteroidia; order Chitinophagales; family Saprospiraceae; genus M3007. The sequence goes on from JAYSUY010000307.1 coordinate 13,309, forward strand.
GTGAACCAATTAGACGCTTGGTCGCCCACCAACACGGGCAGTTACATCCCGGCAGCGAGCAACGGCAGCAGCCGCCCATTCGGCTTCTCGCTGGATTACAACGTACGCAACGGCAACTTCCTCTCCCTCCGGCAGGTGATGCTGGGCTACACCGTGCCGGCCTCGGTGCTCGGCAAGTGGTGCTCCAACCTGCGGGTGTACGTGAGCGGCGAAAACCTGAAATACTTCGTGGACCGCAAAGGCGCCAACCAGTTCCCGCAAGCCGCCTGGTCGGTGGAGAACCGCATCGGCGGCATCTATCCCAAACCGCAGCGGTTCACGCTGGGCGTGACGGCAGGGTTTTGAGGGGAATTTGATAAGGAGGGAATGTGATAAGGAGGGAATGTGATAATTAGCCAATGCCAAACGCCACCAAAACCAATAGACTTGATGCGACTTGAAAATCAACGACTTGGATGTTTTCCTATAACCCCCGGATTCATCCGGGGGAGAGGGCCGCAAAGTCAAGCGGGGTTTCAACCCCATCCATCACGCTTTGGGGTTAAAACCCCGATTGCTTTGTACTCAGCCCCCCGGATAAATCCGGGGGTTATAGGAATTTCACCTATTCCCTTGATTATCCACTCGCAGCAAGTCCAATCTCACCAACGTTTAAATTTTAAAAAATGAAGAAGTTCATCACCATAAAAAGCATCCTCGCGCTGGCCCTCTTGCTGGTCGCGCTGGGCAGTTGCAAAAAAGAATTCCTCGATTTCAAGCCCACCGGGGTCATCTCTGACGCAGAGTTGAACACCGTCGGCAACGCCGAAAAAATGGTCATCGCGGCCTACGCCTCGCTCGGCAACGACGGCCTGCTGGCCCACCAGTACGGCGATATGTGGGCTTACGGCAGCGTCCGCTCCGACGATGCCGTGAAGGGCGGAGGCTCCATCGGCGACCAGTTCGACACCCATACAGTGGAGGTGTTCAACCTGAACACGCCCGCCAACGGCAACGCCAACCTGATGTGGACCTACCTCTACATCGGCATTTCCCGCGTGAACGATGCCATGCGCCGCATCAACGCGCTCTCCGACGCGGACTACCTGGCCCAGGCCGGCGTGAGCCGGGCGCAACGTTTGGCCGAAATGCGCTTCGTGCGGGGGCACTACGAGTTCATCCTCAAATCGCTGTACAAGTACCCGGTGTACATCGACGAGACGGTGGCAAAAGACGCGGTCATCCGGGTGTCCAACCGCGAAAAGACCGACCAGCAGGGCTGGGCGCTGATTGCCGACGAGTTCCGCGCCGGCGTGGCCAACCTGCCCAACACACAGGGCGAAGAGGGCCGCCCGACGAAGAACGCCGCCCGCGCCTACTTGGCTAAGGTGCTGTTGCACAAGGCTTATGTGCAAAACGACCAGCACCAGGTGACGAGCGTGAACCAGGCAGAATTGCAGGAAGTGGTGTCGCTCGTCAGTGCCATCGAAGGCACCAACGAGTACGCGCTGTTCGACGATTTCGCCAAAAACTTCCTCTGGGAATTCGAGAGCGGCGCAGAGTCCGTGTGGGCCGTCATGCGCTCCATCGACGACGGCTCGCCGGAGGGCCGAGGCAATTTCTCCACCGGCCTCACCTCCTCCATGGGCCCCGGCTACGGCTGCTGCTCCTTCAATCAGGGCACGCAGAACCTCGCCAACGCTTTCAAGACCGATGCCAACGGCCTGCCCATGTTCGACACTTACTTGCAAGGCGTGAACATCGGCCATGTGAAGGACATCAAGGCGAACAACATGGACCCGCGCATCGCGCACACGCTCGGCATCGTGGGTATGCCCTTCAAGTACGACCCGAACCGGATTTACGACAGCACCTACGCCCGCGTACCGGGCGTGTACGGCTATGTGCTGGGCATGAAAGACCAGGAACTGCCCACGTCTCCGGCCTTCCGGCAGTACCAAGCGTTTTTCAGCATCGCCCGCAACACCGACCAAATCCGCTACGGCGACCTGCTGCTGATGAAGGCCGAGGCGCTCATCGAACTCAACCAACTCGGCGAGGCGCTCAGCATCATCAACAAAATCCGCGCACGGGCATCTGCCAGCACTTCGCGCTTAGTTTTCAAGGATGGCTCGCCTACCGGCAAGTGGAACGTGGGGCAGTACGGCTCGCTCGGCTCGCAGGACAACGCCCGCAAAATCCTCCGCTGGGAGCGCCGCCTCGAACTGGCTTTCGAGTCCAAGCGCTTCTTCGACCTCGTGCGCTGGGGCATTGCCGAGAAGACGCTGAACGAGTTTTTCAAGAACGAAAAAGTGTACCGCGACTACCTGAAAGACGCGAAGTTCACCGCCGGGCGCGACGAGTACCTGGCGATTCCGCAGGCGCAAATCACCATCAGCCAGGGACTGTACAAGCAGAATCCGGGGTATTGAGGGAATGATGAACGATGAATGATAAATGATGAATGCCGCAACTGCGCCTGATTGTCAGGGGGTTGCGGCATTCTTTGCCGATGATTAGGAATAGACGTATCGGGTGAACGTCAGCATCTATCATCTTGTAACCCCCGAACTTTAGTCGGGGGCTGCGTGACACTTCCCACCACATCTCGTATGTTCGCCCTTGCCGCCCCGCCCCCGCGGGGGCGGGGCGGCAAGGGCGAACATACGAGATGTGGTG
>JAYSUY010000308.1:0-1952 GCA_043718855.1 Saprospiraceae bacterium
GCACAACCCTGAAGGGGTTGAACGTGAATAGACCCGGATGCAATCCGGGTTTTATGAATAAACGTGGAAGCAACCCTGAAGGGGTTGAACTTAGCATGATGTGTACCTAAAAGGTTTACGTTCAACCCCTTCAGGGTTGTATGAAACCCACATAATTTCCCCGGATTGCATCCGGGGCTATCCACGTTCAACCCCTTCAGGGTTGTGCGAAAGTTCTGTACATATTTCCGCCTCACCTGTATCGCTCCGCACCGCTCAGCACAAACGACACCGTTGCCCCGGCGAAGTAGTACCAGTCGCCGCTGTTCGGGTTGGCGTTTTGCTTGATGCCATCGATGGCATCTGAAAAAACGGGCCGCCAGCCGAACTCTGTGCCGATCACCACCCGCTCGAACAAGTCGGCCCTGAGGCCAAGTCCCACAGGGGTCATCCAGAATTGAGTGGGCAAATTGGGTTCCGGGAACGGCACCCGGAGTATCTCGTTGCGCTGGTCGGGCGGGCCGTAGTACTCGGCCTGATTGCTGGTGAAGGTGCGGCCTACGCCCCCAAACAGGTAGGGTTTGACCCGAATTTTGTGTACCCCGGTGGAGGTGTAACTCTCGCGGGCAAATGGCGACCACTCGCCCATCAATCCCAACTCTACGATGGAGGTGCTGAACCGGAAACTCCGGTACTGCAAGGTGGCCGAGTTGCGGTCGTCACCAGAGATTGCCCCAGAATAGACGTGGCCCCGCAGCGCAAAACTCGGGTTAAAAGCGTAGCGGGCGAACGCGCCGTAGCCCGGGTGCGTCTCGTTGAGTTCGATGGGGTTGTCTGTCAGGTCGCCGGAGTAAAACGTGAGGCCGAACAAAAACCCGACTTCAAAAGAGTTTTGCTTTCGGCGGCTTTGGGCATCTGCGCTGCTGCACAGCGCCAGCAGCAAGGCAAAAAGAATTAGTTTTTTCATGTGAGATGTACCGTGTCGGTTGTTGAGATGATGAAAAAAATAGCCCCTCTTTTGGGCAGTATTGCTAAAAAGAGGGGCAAAATTGGCGAATAAACGCGGTGCAACGGTCGATTGTTGCGGCTTTGGCGACATGGGGCTGAAATCCGGGAAATCCCGCAGTCGTAGGGTTGAAAACCCGGCTGATACCCACACGTTTTCTAATTTTGCCCCGCTACCAATCGGCCAGTTTAACCATCCACCACCACACATGAGTACCATGCCTACACCCGCCAATGTCGCAACGACTAAAAATGAAGCAATGACTAAAAATGACGCAATGACCAGCCATGACGAATTCCCCCTCAACGGCACCGATCACCTCGAATTCTACGTCGGCAACGCCAAGCAGAGCGCGATGTACTACCAAGCCGCACTCGGCTTTGAAATTGTGGCTTACTCTGGCCCAGAGACTGGCTCGCGTGACCGCGTGAGTTATGTGCTGCAACAAGAAAAAATCCGCATCGTGCTCAGTTCGGCCCTCCAGCCCGACCACGAGATTGCTCGCCATGTGCAGCAGCACGGCGACGGTGTGAAAGTGCTGGCCCTTTGGGTGGACGATGCCGCCCGCGCCTACCACACCGCCGTCGGCAGGGGAGCCAAGTCGGCATTTGCCCCGCGTACCCTGAGCGACGAGCATGGCGAGGTGGTGCTGGCCGCCATCCACACTTACGGCGATACCATCCACACCTTCGTGGAGCGCAGCAACTACCGGGGCGCATTCATGCCTGGCTACCAGCCCCGCCACAACGCCTACCCCTCCAAACCCGTCGGACTGAAATACGTGGACCACTGCGTCGGCAACGTCGAGTTGGGTGCCATGAACAAGTGGGTGAAATTTTATCAGGACGTGATGGGCTTCAAACTGCTCATCACTTTTGACGACAACGACATCAGCACGGAGTACACAGCGCTCATGTCGAAGGTGGTGAGCAACGGCAACGGCTACGTCAAATTTCCCATCAATGAG
>JAYSUY010000309.1:0-5283 GCA_043718855.1 Saprospiraceae bacterium
CACGTTTGACCAAGGCGAGTACTACTTCTGCGGCCTGACGAACGGCACCTACAAGATCACCTACGGTACACCAGCCAACATGACCCCAACGCGGGCCAACCAGGCTGGTGGCGACGACGAGTTGGACTCCGACGGCACCATCACAGGCATGGACCTGACGATGGCGATGGAGACCTTCACCATCGCTGACGTGACCAACCTGCCTACGGGCGAGAACGGCAACGGCGACAACGGAACAGCACCAACAGGCACTTTCCCGGACCGTCAGGTGGACGAATCACACGACCAGGGCTTTGCGTTCCTGGATTACGGCGACTTGCCAACCAACGATGTACCGAACGGCGACGACTTCCCGACCCTGATGACCGACAACGGCGCAGTACACGTCATTATCCCCGGCCTCAAACTGGGCGCGAGCGTTGACAGTGAGCAGGATGGTACGCCTGGCACAAACGCCAACGGCGACGATAACAACGACACAGATCCAGGCGCAGCCACAGACGACGAAGACGGCATCGTGTTCGGCACACCGCTGATCCCGAGCAACAACGCCACGGTAACCGTGACGGCGATGAACATGACGGGCGCACCGGCCACCCTGCAAGCCTGGATCGACTGGGACAACAGCGGCACTCTGGAAGCAGGTGAGGCACTCGCCTTCACCAACAACGGTGTGGTACCCAACGGCGGCGTGAACGGCGCACCGTTCACCTTCCCCGTCCCAGCGAATGCGATTTTCAACGGTGGCATGGTGTACGCCCGCTTCCGCTTGTCTCCGACTGGTGGTTTGGCACCTGATGGCCCTGCCAAGTACGACAACACGACCACCGTACCACAAGGTGAAGTAGAAGACTACAAACTGAACGTGGGCAAAGTGGGCAACTACGTGTGGGAAGACCGCAACTTCGACGGTCTCCAAGGCACACCAGTTGCAGAGCCAGCCATCAACGGCGTAGAAGTCACCCTGATATGGGCAGGCGCAAACGGCGCGATTGGCACGGGTGGTGACGATGTGGCGTATAACGTGCTGCTCACTGGCGGCCCGAAAGGCAGCGGTGGCACGTTCGACGCTGGCGAGTACTACTACTGCGGTCTGATCCCCGGCACCTACAAATTGGTGTACGCATCTCCGACCGACATGACACCGACCAAGCCGAACCAAGGCGACCAGACCAACGGTGGCACTTTGGACAGCGACGGCGGTATCACCGGTATGGACATGAGCATGGCGATGGAGACCTTCACGATCGTCAGTGTGACGAATCTGCCCACCGCAGAGAACGGCGTGGGCGACAGCGGCACACCCGGCGTAGGCACCTTCCCGGATGCACAAGTAGACGAGACGCACGACCAAGGTTTTGCTTTCATTGACTACGGCGACTTGCCTCCGACCTACCCGTCGAAAATGATCGACGGAGGTCCGGTTCATGTGGTGATTCCCGAACTGAAAATGGGCACCAGCATCGACGGCGAGCGCGACGCGTATGTACCCGACTTCACGGCACAAGGCGACGACGTGACGAATCTGGCCGACGAGAACGGTATCGTGTTCCCGCCAGCCATGGTGTTGGCACCTGGTGCCAGCATCATCCTGACCGTCAGTGCTATGAACATGACTGGCGCACCAGCAGTCATCCAAGGCTGGATCGACTGGGATAGCGACGGGGTGCTGGAGCCAACCGACCAGATCCCGCCGATCACCGTTCCAGTGGGCGGTTTGAACAATGTATTGGTGACTGTGACAGTACCCGCCTATGCCGACTTCAGCATGTGTACGATGTACTCCCGCTTCCGTCTGTCACCTGCTGGTGGCCTCGGCCCGAACGGCCCTGACAAGTTCGGCCCCGCTCCGGTGCCACAAGGTGAGGTGGAAGATTACCACCGTGCGATCGACATCACGATTCCGAGCATCACTTGCCCGGCCAATGTGGTGAAAGATGCCGAGCCAGGCGTGTGTGGCGCAGTAGCCACTTACCCGCAGCCGCTGCACTCTGACGATTGCTCCGGCACCAGCCTGGCGCTGACGAGCGGCGCATCCACCGCAAGTGGTGCGGTGTTCCCAGTAGGCGTGACGAGCGTGAACTGGACCGTGACCAATGGCCTCGGCTACACCGCAGTGTGCAACTTCACCGTGACGGTGACAGACAAGCAACTGCCGACGATCACCTGTCCGAAGAGTTTTGCCGTCAACATGACCGCTGGCCGCTGCGACGCTCCAGTGCCGTACAACCTCCCGGTGGTGACCGACAACTGCGCTGGCGTGACCTTGACCCGGACTGCTGGCTTGGCCAGCGGCACCTTGTTCCCAAAAGGGCCGACCGTAGTGACCCACGAAGTACGTGACGGTGCTACCCCAGCCAACGTAGCCACCTGCTCGTTCACGGTAACGGTGAATGACGCACAGGCTCCTGTGGCTGTATGCCCATCGAACCAAGCGGTGAATACCACTCTCAACTTGTGTACCGCGAAGGTGACCTACGCAGGTTCGTTCACAGACAACTGCCCAGGCGGCTCGGTGAGCCTCGTGAGCGGCTTGGCGAGTGGCGCAGATTTCCCGAAAGGCGTGACAACAGTGGTGCTGAAAGCCACCGACGCATCGGGCCTGACGAAGACCTGCTCGTTCAAAGTGACGGTGACCGACAACCAGGCCCCTGTGGCCACTTGCCCTGCTGACGTGGTGAAGAGCACGGATGTGGACAAGTGTACCGCTCTGGCGACGTATGCTCCAGCGACGTTTACCGACAACTGTGCAGGTGGTACCATCACCCGCATCAGCGGTTTGGCGAGCGGCTCCACCTTCCCGAAAGGGACTAGCGTGGTGGTGTGGCGTGCCACCGATGCATCGGGCCTGACGAAGACCTGTTCGCACAAAGTGACGGTGAACGACACCCAGTTGCCAGCCATCACCTGCCCGGGTAACATCGTGAAAGACAACGACTTCAACTTCTGCTGTGCTGCCGCCGTGTATGCTTCTCCGACGGCTACGGACAACTGCTCGGGCGTTGCCTCAACCTTACAGAGTGGACTCGGCAGCGGCTCGTTGTTCCCAGTGGGTACCAGCGAAGTCGTGTGGAAAGCCACCGACGCATCGGGTCAGACGAAGACCTGTAAGTTTACCGTGACGGTGAACGACAAGCAGGCGCCGATGCTGATGTGTCCCGGCAACGTGACCGTGGCAGGCGGCGGCACCCCCTGCGGGTATGCTTCTGCTAACTTAGTGGGCGCTACCGTGATGATGGACAACTGTATGAACCACACCCTGACGAGCAACGCTGCAGCGACGCTGCCAGTGGGATCGACAGTGATCACTTGGACGGCGGTCGACCTTGCGGGCAACGTGAGCCAGTGCATGTACACCGTGACGGTGACCTGCACGACGGCACCGAGCGAGCAATTGGAGTCGCGCACGGAAGTGAAACTGACGGCCTCGGACTTGGGTCTCGGTCTGCTGATCTCCCCGAACCCGGCGACGAGCCAGGTGACTTTCCGGATGGAAGGTGTGGGCGAGAAAGGTGGTGACTTGACGGTGTTCGACCAGTTGGGCCGCATGGTGTGGGAGCAGTCGGTGACGGCCCAGCAACAGCAAGCAGTGTTGGAGTTGAGCCAGTTCGCCACAGGTGCCTACCAAGTGAGGCTCCGCACGGAGCACGGTATGGTCACCAAAGGTTTGGTGGTCAGTAGGTTGTAAAATTGAAGAGATAATCGAAATATTGGCTGAGAAGGCGAGCAGGAAATGTCCTGCTCGCCTTCTTGCGAATGGCGGGCGGGGCACTTGGCCCGTGTACCGCTGGGCAGCAGCCCTAAGAAACTGTTTTAAAACCCCTCACCGGGCGGGAAACCCCATCTTTTACGGCTATACTGTGGCTATTTTTGGGCGAATATGCCCCAATATTAGCCTAAAAATGAGTCTTATCTATCCATAAAACCTGAGCCTTCCCACTCCGGCAGGGGTTCTAAAACAGTTTCTAAAAAATTAGTGTTTGTTTTTTGTCGAGGCCCTGCTGGAAAGCAGGGCCTCGTGCATTTTGCAGTGAGGCAGTCCCGACTTTTTGCGTCCGACTTTTGCTCATTTGCTCGACCAAGCACAAAATATGCGGTGTGCCGGACAGCAAACGGTTTTAGGGCGACAAATTGATGCTCGCAGTCTGGACGGGACTGCCTTTCACTTGACGCTTGCTTTCTTTTCCATCGCCGCAGCCTTTTCCAAGACCTTCATTTCCAGCGATTTTTTAAAATCTTGAATCCTTCCCAGCAGGGCCGTGTCGCTTGTGGCGAGCATTTGCGCAGCCAAAATGCCCGCATTTCGCGCGGCATTCAGCGCGACAGTGGCTACCGGCACGCCTTCTGGCATTTGCAGGATGGAGAGGATGCTGTCCCAGCCATCGATGGAGTTGGACGATTTGATGGGCACACCCACCACTGGCAGCGGCGAGATAGCGGCCACCATACCGGGCAAGTGGGCCGCACCGCCCGCTCCTGCGATGACGACGCGGATGCCGCGCTCGTGGGCGGTGCGGGCAAATTGGTACAATCGCTCCGGGGTGCGGTGGGCCGATACGATGGTCATCTCGAACGGCACTTGCAGTTCAGTGAGGATGTCGGCGGCTTTTTGCATCACTGGCAAGTCGGAGTCGGAACCCATGATGATGGAGACCATAGTCTGAGGAGTTATGAGTTATGAGTTATGGGCGCAGCAAAAGTAGCCTACTGAAATGGTAGCGGTGTAATTTTGCCGCACACTGGTCGCTACCCTTGTCCAAGATTCTGTTTTTTAGCCAGTTGTGTGCCGCCCAACTCATACCTCATCACTTGTACCTCATAACTGCTTCCTTGTCGCTCCGTTTTTTGACCTACTTATTTTTGGCTGCTGTGCTGGCCTTCACGGGCGTGATGGTGGGCGAGGTGTGGCCCTACTTCCGCTTCGAGCACGCGGCGCATTTTTTGGGTACCAAGACCGACGCGGTGTTGGCGAAGCCGCAGTTCCAGTGGGCATTTTACATCCATATTAGCAGCAGTTTGGTGGTGATTTTTGTGGGGATGTGGCAATTTTTTCCTGCCCTGCTGCGCCGCTGGCCCGTGCTGCACCGAGTTTTAGGAAAAATCTACGTCGGCGTGATACTTTTGCTGGCTGCCCCATCGGGCTTGGTGCTGGGGTTGTATGCCAACGGGGGGCTTTCCTCGAAAGTTAGTTTTGTGCTGCAAAGCACGGTGTGGTGGGTGTTGACGTGGGCGGCTTGGCGCGAAATCAGCCGCCGCCGCTACCTGCCACACGTGGAGATGATG
>JAYSUY010000310.1:0-1950 GCA_043718855.1 Saprospiraceae bacterium
CGATTTTTGCTTTCTGCACTTGAAAGCGGAATGCGTAGTTGAGTTGCAGTTTGAGCGTGTTGAGTGCGCCTATTTTTTCAGAAAAAATACCACCACCGAGGGCGAGTTTGTCGCCCACTGGGCCATTGTACATCAGGGTGTAGGTGTTCGGGCGGCCCGGAAAGCCGGCCCAAGTGCTGCGCACGTTGGCCAGAAACTGGTGTTCGTTTTCGAAGCCCGTGTAGCCAGGGTTCACCAGCACAGGGAACATCGGGTATTGGGAGTAAACGGCTTGCTCTTGAGCAAAAAGATTGGCGGCCACGAACAGGCCAAAAGCGAGGGTGAGTAATTTTTTCATCTTTAAAAACAATTGTGTGAGTGGGATAAAAAGAAAAGAGGAGTGAGAAGCGAGGGTGGAGGGCCGACGTTTCGACATTGGGCCACTGCGTCATTGGGTATGCACAATGACCAAATGACGGAATGAACCAATGTCGAGATGTCGGAATAGACGTTTACCTGAGCAACGTGACGTAACCTTTGAGTTGCTGTTCGTTGCCATCTTCGTCGGTGTAATTCAGCACGAAGAAGTAGGCACCTTCGGGAAGTTCCTGTCCATTGCTGGAGCCGTCCCAGAGTTTCGTGCCGATGAAGCCGTTGGGCGAAGAGTCGTAGTTTTCGGCAGTGTAAACCAACTGCCCCCAGCGGTTGTAGATTTCGAGCGTGTTCTTCAGGCCCTGGATGCAGGTGATGCCGAAGTAGTCGTTCAAATTGTCGCCGTTGGCCGTGATGATCGGGCCCACTTTCAGGCAACCATCGGGCGGGTAAGGCACCGAATCGAGGCCCGTAGCCGAACATCCGTTGGCATCCACCACCGAGAACTGCACCACTTCGCCAGCGCACAATGCCTTGGCGCGTTGATCGGCTCCGCTTTTGCCGGGGCGATTCACCACCGACCATGTCCATGTTGTCAAACCAGTGGTGCCGCTTGCGGTAGCGATCACTTCGCCATCGCAGGTGCTGAACGCGCTCGGCTCTTGCGAAGCAAACGAGAGGGCCACGGGAGCCGGCTCTGGCAAGGTGATCTGAGTCACGGTGCTGACCAAGTTTTTGTCGGTCACGGTGACGCGGTACTCGCCGCCGCAAAGTTCGATGGACTCCGAAAAGCCAGCGGCATTCACGATGTTGTCGGTCTGGCCATTCGACCACACGACTGCGTAGGGGGCAACGCCACCCGACACCGTGATGCGGGCTTTGCCGTCGCAAGCACCTGTGCAAGTGACTTCCTGAGTAGGCGCACCGTTGGAAGTGAGGCCCGGAGGCGCGGTGAGCGCATCCGTCCAGACCGATGAGCAGCCGAGGCCGTCGGTGACCGTGACACTGTACGCGCCGCCGCAGAGCACAGAGTTGGTAGCCGTTGAGCCGCCGTTGCTCCATGCGATGGTGACTCCGTTGACTTGGCCCGTGTAAGACACCAGCGCGACACCGTCGCATACCGTTGCGCCGCTCACCTGGAAGCCATTGATGTTCGAAAGTTCGTCTACTGTGCTGATAGCCAGCAGCGACTGCGAGGTCAGTACCGTGTCATACACGAATTCCAAACCGCGCTCGTCGGTCACCGTGACGGTGTAAGCACCTGCTCCGATACCGCCCAGTGTGGTGGTGGTGGCACCAGCGATCACGCCGCTTGGGCCAGCCCATTTGTATGCGTAGGCGGGGCCATCGGCACCGCTGAACTGGATTTTCAGCACACCATCCTTACCTGCTTTGCATTTCGGGTTGGTGATTTCGAGCCACTTGAAGGCTGCTGGTGGATACTGGCGTTCCAGGTGGTAAGTCTCCACTGCGGTGCAGCCCGTGATCAGGTGTGTGATGGTCACCGTGTAGGTACCTGAGTCCAGTTGGATCAAGGCACCGTTCTTACTGCCATTGTTCCACAGGTATTTCTGGGGAGCCGTTTCAGGGAATGGCGTG
>JAYSUY010000032.1:0-2455 GCA_043718855.1 Saprospiraceae bacterium
GGATCAGCCAAAAGTAGGCTGCCAGAAATAAACCCAGCACCAGTAGGATGCCGATCAGGCAGCCTGCCACGCCGATCTTGTCCAGCGCGCCTTTGCGAAACAGGCGGTTATTGGGAAAAATTCGCTCTAAATCGCTTGCGAACCCAGGCTCTTCCACCTCTAAAAACTGGCGGCCAGACTGCATGATGACTAGTCCATCGGCGGTCTTTCGCGCTGATTGCAGGTCGGCCAGCAGCCACTCAATGCTCGGCCCAAACTCAGGCTGAATACTCATCACGCCCGGCTGCAATCGGATGGTTACAGGTACGGACTGGTTGGTGTCGCGGTTGTGGAGAGTGCCTCGGAAGAACATGGCAATGCAGAACGATGAAGTAGGAACGATGAACTATGAGCAACATAGCCAAACGCCATCAGAAACAAAAAACGCAGGCCTCTTTTAGAAGACCTGCGTTTGAGAGGTAGCGCGAGGGAGGCTTGAACTCCCGACCTTGCGATTATGAATCGCACGCTCTGACCAACTGAGCTATCGCGCCGTGCTTGTTAAAAGCGGGGGCAAAGGTAAACCCCACTTTTAATTTTTCAAATGTAAGGTTCAAAAAATAGCCGCTGAAGGGCATACTCAGCCCCCCTACAAGGAGCAAGACAAATTTTTCCTTTTGATTTTCAGTGACTTAGAGTGTCTTCTGATTTTTTTCTAAAAAACGCTTGCCTGTTCAAAAAACGCACTGCTATCTTTGCCGCCGCTAAACGACAGGACAACGGTCTTTTCGATGCAAAAATAACAGTCTGCGGAAGTAGCTCAGTTGGTCGAGCACGACCTTGCCAAGGTCGGGGTCGCGAGTTCGAGTCTCGTTTTCCGCTCCTGATAATCAACACATTACAAGACTTGGCAAACTGCCGTCGCCTGAAAATGTACAAGACATGGACAGGGGACGGCAGTTTTTTTTTGCCCAGCCGGTTGTTTGCGACCGGGGGCGTGACTTGGGCAAGACCTGGTACGTCAGTGTCGAGTGGGCTTGGGAGGGCGAGGAAGTGCGCCGGGTGCGCGTGTACAGCGGGGCGAAATTTGGGGTAGTTGGCAAGGGCAACCGAGCCGAGACGCTGAAAGAGCGGCGCGAGTATTTTGCCCGGTTGGCTGAGGTGCTGGCCGGGCTGCTGCGGCGCGGCGACAATCCTTTCGTGCAGGTGGAGCCGACGGCGTTACCGGTGCGGCTGGCCGATGGGCTGGCTCTGGTGCTCGCCGACAAAAAGGGGGTGCTGTGCGATGATGCGCACGATGTGCTGCGGTACATGGTGCGGCGAGTGTTGAAGCACTGGGCCGCAGATACGCGGGTGAGAGACGTAGACACGGCGCAGGTGCGCAAGTTCCTTGCCGGGCTGCCGGGCGGCCCCAGCACCTACAACCGGAACCGGAGGGATATGCACAGGCTATGGGCAGAGATGGTTAAGCACGGCATCATCGCCGAGAACATCGTGAAGGGCATCGAGAAACGGAAGGCCGTGCCGAAAGCCCACGAGGCGTACAGCGCGGCGCAGATGGCGCAGATATTCGAGGCGGTGGAAGCCAAGAGCAAGAACCTATACCTGTGCGCCCGGCTGATGTTCCACGCCTTTCTGAGGCCGCACCGGGAGTGCAGGCTGATTCAGCGCAAGCACATAGATTTTGAGCGGGGCGTAGTGAGCGTCCCAGCAAGCATCAGGAAAGGCGACGATGCTTTCATCTTGCCCATGCACCCCGACCTCGTGCGGGCGTTGCGCAGCCACGGCGCAGCGGAGTTGTCGCCCAACAACTACCTGATACACGTTGACGACCCGGCGCAGCACGTCGGCCCCGACTACTTCAAAGTGCTGTGGAAGCGGGCAAAGCCCGAACTGATCGCGGCGGGCATCATGAGGAAGGAGCAGACGCTGTACAGCATACGGCACACCGCAGCCTGTATGTACTACGTCAAGACCAAAGACCCGGAGGAACTGCAACGGCTCATGGGCCACAAAGACTTGGAAACCACCCTCATCTACCTGCGCTCCCTCGGCATCTACACCAAGCCCATCGAGGTGGGCAACCTGCCCGCGCTCTAAAACAGGAAAACCCCCGGCGTATGTCGCGCCGGGGGCTTTGAATGTCAGGTGAGCATCGGCATGGAGGGCATGGTCATCCGCTCGCCAGTCCGGTACTCTGAGAAGGTCTTGACCAACCAGACTTTGAAAGCCACCACTTGCGCAGTGTTGCGGCTGAGCGTGGCGAGGAAGTAGCACTGGTTCTCGTTCAGCAAAGCAAAGCGCGTCGGGATGCCCCGGTCTCTTACTCGCGTTTCAAACGCGAGTAAACCGAACCGTTCCAAATCAGACTGATAGCGTGTGACATTGGCGAGCAGGTTTTTGTGTTCCACGCCGAGTTGCTGCGCGATGAGCCGGGAATCCAAGCGCGGCTCCGGCCTTTCCTTGAATGCTTTGG
>JAYSUY010000311.1:0-1949 GCA_043718855.1 Saprospiraceae bacterium
GGCACACCTCCGAGGTGTGCCACACTTGGCTTTTTCCCCTAAAAAAAAGGCCCTCACCCTCGCCGTCGCGCAAGCGAGCGGCACCATCATCGTGACCACCGATGCGGACTGCACGGTGCCGCCCGACTGGTTGCGCTGCATCGCGGCGGCCATGAGCGAGCCGGGCAGGGTGCTGCTCACCGGGCCTGTGGCGATGCACCAAGAGCGAGGGCTATTGCAGCATTTCCAGGCATTGGATGTGGTGGGCATGATGGGCATCACCGGGGCGGGGCTGGACTTGGGCTGGCAGCGCATGGGCAACGGCGCGAATTTGGCTTACCGAAAATCAGTGTTCGAGGAGGTGGGCGGCTACGCTGGCAACGAGCAGGTGGCTTCGGGCGACGATATGTTTTTGATGCAAAAAGTGGCAGCACGCTACCCGCAGGGCGTTTTTTTTCTGAAAAACCCCACCGCTACGGTGCTCACGGAGCCGCAGCCGACGTGGGCCGCGCTCTGGCAGCAGCGGCTGCGCTGGGGCAGCAAAAATGCCGCGCTCCCGGAGTGGCCGGTGCGACTGGCTTTGCTCTCAGTCTTTTTGTTTTGCTGGTGCATCCTCCTGAATACGGGAATGCTGCTGTGGCGGCTGGCTTGGTCGCCTTCTGAGGCTGGCGGGCTGGCCGCGACGTTGCTGTTTTCGCTCACCGTCAAAGCCGCTTTCGACTTCTTGCTGCTGCGTGAAATGTGCCGCTGGCTGGGCCGCCGCGACTGGCTACGCTGGTTTTGGCCCTCGTTTTTTCTGCACACCCTCTACATCGCGGGAGTGGGTGCGGCGAGCCTTTTTTTCAAGAAATATGAGTGGAAGGGACGGGCTATAATGATGAACGATGAATGATAAATGATGAATACCACGACACACGACTCTCGCTTACGATTCAGAAATCTGGGAGAACGCCGCGCTTCAACGGTACTCGTTCATTCTGGGCACAGGAGGCTGTTGTAGTATTCATCATTTATCATTCATCGTTCATCATTAGCCTACCCGTTGATATTCAGCACCTTGATTTCTACACGCTGATTTTTTCGGCGACCTTCGAGAGTAGTATTCGGCTCAATGGGGCGGGTTTTTCCGTAGCCCTTATACTGTACGCGGCTGGCGGTGATGCCTTGGGCTACGAGCCAATCCACCACAGATTTGGCGCGGTTGGTAGAGAGGTCGTTGGCAAACTGGTCGTTGGGGATGTTGTTGGTGTGTCCTCCGATTTCCACCACTACTTCGGGGTTGCTGCGCAGGAAGGTGAAGACCTCCTTGAGGCCAGTCTCGCTCTCGGTCTTGACATCAAATTTGTTGGCATCGAAGTACACCTTGTCTAAGCGAATGATGCTGCCTTTCTTGATTTTTTCGCCTTTGTAGGTCACCGTTGGTTCCGGTTTGGTCACGGCTGTTGGCTTCGGAGCGGTCGGGCCTTTGGTGGTGTCGCCGCCTTTGGAGGTAAGTTTTTTGACTGCGGGCTTGTCCTTGTCTTTTTTCTCCACCATGTCAGGCATTTGCTCCGGGTTGCAGGGTATCTGCTTGATGGGCGAGGCGTTGTCCACCATCACATTGCCATTGTATGGGAACAGCACGGGCGTTTTGTAGTACGCCTCAATCATGATGTGGGAGTAGTTGCCTTTTTTGGGGTGGAGCCGGAAGACGGTAGCGATCCAGCGGGTGTTGGTGATGATCGCGGTTTCGTACAACAGTTCCTGCTTGCCGCAAGAGCCAGTGCCGCCCCAGATGAGCAGGCGGGCAGGCGTAGCGTAATTGGCTGGGAGATTTGTGGCCTTACTGGTACTCATGTAAAGTTCTGATTTACAGAGATCCATGCTGAATTCGTAGCACTGGTTGGCTTCCAGCGGGCGACTGAGTCGTTGTGACACAGACTCCCAAGTTTCGTTGTCGCGCACCACAAGGCCGAGGTAGGAACTGCCGT
>JAYSUY010000312.1:0-1949 GCA_043718855.1 Saprospiraceae bacterium
AGAGCGGCGAAAACGACCCCTCCAGCGTGCTGATGGAGCGCGTAATCTCCACTGCTTACCTCTGGCACAACTACGGCAACTCAACCATCGGCGCACGGGCCGACCTGGAAAACGTGCCCATCGAGCGGCTTCAGGCTTTTTACAAAAGAAACTACCAGCCAGACAATGCGATGTTGGTGGTGGCCGGTAAAATTGAACCGGAGAAAACACTCCAATTGGTGAAGGAGTATTTTGGAAAAATACCAAGGCCGACCCGGGAGTTGGTTCCCACATACACCAAAGACCCCACGCAGGACGGGGAGCGCAACGTGACGCTGCGTCGCACGGGTGATGTGCAGGTGGCTTCGGCACTGTACCACACGCCGCCGGGCGCCCACCAGGAGTACGCATCGCTGGCCGTTTTGGACGAAATACTGACGAACGAGCCTTCCGGGCGCCTCTACAAGGCACTGGTGGAAACCAAGAAGGCCGCCACTGTCTGGTCATTTGCGCCAGCGCTCAAAGAAGGCGGCTTCATCTACATCAATGCCGATGTGCGGCAGGAAAGCTCGCTCGCCGATGCCCAGGCCACAATGCTGAAAGTGCTGGACGAACTGACCACCAACCCGCCCACTGCCGAAGAGGTGGATCGGGCAAAAAAGCGCGTGCTGAAGGACTGGGAACTTGGCTTTAAAAGCTCGTCCACGGTCGGACTGCGGGCCAGCGAATACATCGCCATGGGCGATTGGCGGTTGGCCTTTCTCTTCCGTGATTTCGTGGAGGGCGTGAAGGCAGAGGATGTAGTGGTCGTTGCCAAAAAATACTTCAAGCCATCCAACCGGACCACCGGCCTCTTTGTGCCGGACAAGAATCCGGACCGTTCCGAGATTCCCGATGCGCCGAACCTCACCACGCTGTTGGCAAACTACAAGGGCAAGGAAGCCATTGCCGAAGGCGAAAACTTCGATCCTGCGCCTGAAAACATCGAGAAGCGCACCAGCCGTGGCGAGGCTTCTGACAAGGGCATCGAGTTCGCCTTCTTGCCGAAGGAGACCCGCGGCAACAGCGTGTCTGCCCGCATGACGCTGAACTTTGGGGACGAAAAAACTTTGGTGAATCAATATACTGCCTCAATGTTTGTTGGCATGATGCTCGACAAGGGCACGAAAACGATGAGCCGCCAGCAAATCCAAGATGAGTTCGACCGACTAAAGGCACGAGTACAGGTTTTTGGAAGTGGTAGTGCAGCCGGTGTAAACGTGGAGACGGAGCATGACAACCTCGTGGAGGTGATGAAGCTCGTGGGTGACATGCTGAAAAACCCGTCGTTCTCGCAAGTCGAGTTCGACAAGTTGAAGGAAGAGCAATTGGCAGCCTATGAGTCACAGCGGAGTGACCCGCAAGCGCTGGCGTTCAACGCCATCCAGCGCACAATGAACAGCCATTATCCGAAGGGAGATGCCCGCTACGTGATGACATTGGACGAACAAACTGAGGCCATCAAGAACCTCAAGCTCGATGACGTGAAAGCCTTCTACAACAAGTTTTACGGAACGACTGACGCCACAGTAGCCGTGGTAGGCGATTTTGACCAAGCCGCCGTGAAGAAAGTTGTTTTAAAAGAGTTCAGCAACTGGAAAAGCCCCAGTGGATATACCCGCGTACCGAGGCCGTTCAAGGAGGTGAAGGCGGGTAGCGAGGCCATCAACACACCGGACAAGGCCAACGCCGTGTTCATCGCCGGGATGCCGCTGAACATCAGCGATGCCGACCCGGACTACCCAGCGCTCGTGATGGGCAATTTCATGCTCGGCGGGGGCTTCCTGAACAGCCGCCTCGCCGTGCGCATCCGCCAGAAGGAGGGCCTGAGCTACGGCGTGGGCTCCAGCATCAGCGCCAGCAGCTACGACAAGTCGGGCATGTTCCAGTCCTTTGCCATCTACGCACCGGAGAACGCTGTGAAACTGGAG
>JAYSUY010000313.1:0-1947 GCA_043718855.1 Saprospiraceae bacterium
CTGCTTGCCTTTGCCGTGCTGTGCAACCTGCTCATGTCCCTGTTCATGGTCATCAGCATCCCCGTGCTACAGCCATTTTTGCAGATACTTTTTAGCCCCACCCAGCCCCCTCATGAGGGGGGGGGTAGCACTGCTCTCGGCTCTCCGGCAACCGAAGGCGGAGGGCTCGACTCCCCCCTACCGGGGGGGCTGGGGGGGGCTATAAGTTCCTTTTTTTCCAACCTCATCCAGCAGCATGGGCGGGAAGATGCCCTGCTCATCGTGTGCGGCTTTTTGGTGCTGTCGTTTTTCGGAAAAAACCTTTTTCGCTACCTCTCGCTCTACTTTTTGGCCCCCGTGCGCAACGGCATCGTGCGCGATTTGCGACAAAAATTAGTGGGCAAAATCCTCGATCTGCCGCTTTCGTATTTCTCCGAAGCCCGCAAGGGCGACCTGATGAGCCGCATCTCGGCCGACGTGCAGGAGGTGGAGTGGAGCATCGTCGGCGTGGTCGAATCCGTTGCACGTGAGCCGATTGTGATCATGGGCAGCCTCGCGTTTATGGTGTTTGTGTCGCCCGGTTTGCTCGTGTTCGTGTTTGGGTTGATGCTATTTTCCGGCCTCATCATCGGCGGCGTGGGGCGCAGCCTGCGGCGGCAGTCGGGCGAAGCACAGAGCCGCTTGGGACTCATCGGCGCACTGGTGGAGGAGACGCTCGGTGGGCTGCGCATCATCAAGGGTTTCAATGCCGAGCAGTGGCAGCAGGAGCGGTTTGGCCGCGAAAATGCCCGCTACGCCCGCACCCTCACCGGGCTGTACCGCCGCAAGGATTTGGCCTCGCCGCTCTCCGAGTTTTTGGGCATCGGGGCGGTGTCCGTGCTGCTCTGGTTCGGGGCCAAGCAGGTGTTCGCCGGGGAGATTTCAGCCGCCACGTTCATCACGTTCCTGTACGCTTTTTACAACATCATCGAACCCGCGAAGGCCCTCAGCGGCGCCTCGTACAGCATCCGCAAGGGCATGGGCGCGTTGGAGCGGGTAGAAGCCGTGCTGAACGCCCCAGTAAACATCCGCGACGAAGACAACGCGCTGGCCATCAGCAATTTTCAGGATAAAATTGAATTTCGCAACGCCAGTTTTCAGTACCAAAATGCCGACCGCGATGCACTCGACGGCATCAGCCTGACCATCCCACGCG
Organism: Saprospiraceae bacterium; assembly: GCA_043718855.1. Lineage (GTDB taxonomy): Bacteria > Bacteroidota > Bacteroidia > Chitinophagales > Saprospiraceae > M3007. Next base: position 1,175 of record JAYSUY010000313.1, read on the forward strand.
GCAAAATCGTGGCTCTCGTGGGTGCATCGGGCGCAGGCAAAAGCACCGTCGCCGACCTGTTGCCCCGCTTCTACGATGTCACGGGCGGGCAAATTTTGGTGGACGGCACCGACATCCGCCAACTGCGCCTCCGCGACCTCCGCTCCCTGATGGGCATCGTGAGCCAAGAGGCGATTTTATTCAACGATACGGTGCGGAGCAACATCGCTTTTTCCAGTGGCGATGCCTCGGATGCTGAGGTGGAAGCCGCTGCAAAAGCCGCCAACGCCCACGACTTCATCACCGCTATGCCCGAAGGCTACGACACCAACATCGGCGACCGGGGCAGCAAACTCAGCGGCGGGCAACGGCAACGGCTCACCATCGCTCGCGCCCTGCTGAAAAACCCACCCATCCTGATTCTAGACGAAGCGACTTCCGCCTTAGACTCTGAATCTGAGCAACTTGTGCAGTCTGCGCTCGATACTTTGCTGAAAAATCGCACCGCGCTCGTCATTGCCCACCGGCTCAGTACCGTGCAGCACGCCGATGAAATCATCGTGCTTGATGCGGGCCGCATCGTGGAGCGTGGCACCCACGAGTCGCTGATGCGCGAAGGGAAATATTACCGAAAACTGGTGGAGTTGCAGGCCTTGTGAGGATTTCACCACCATACTACTGGATATTTTTCATGCAACGCCACGACGTTGATAAGACTAATAGGACTTTCGCAAAACCCTGAAGGGGTTGAACGTGAATAGACCCGGATGCAATCCGGGTTTTATGAATAAACG
>JAYSUY010000314.1:0-1944 GCA_043718855.1 Saprospiraceae bacterium
CAACCAGCTGGTAGGCAATTTAAGCGGCTTTTGCTTCTTGCCCTTTGCCCCTCGCCTCTTGATCCTTGCTCCTTGCCTTTTTCTTTTCGGCATACACCACCGCCGCTTCGCGCACCCAAGCCCCGTTGTCGTAAGCCTTTTGGCGGGTGCGTAGGCGCTCGCGGTTGCAGGGGCCATTGCCTTGTACCACGTTCCAGAACTCTTCCCAATTGATCGGACCGAAATCGTAGTGGCCGCGCGACTCATTCCATTTCAGGTCAGGGTCAGGCAGCGTGAGGCCCAGCACTTTCACCTGCTCGGCCACCATGTCCACGAAGCGTTGGCGCAGTTCATCATTGCTGAACCGCTTGATTTTCCACTGTATGCTCTGGGCGCTGTTCGGTGATGCATCGTCCGAAGGTCCGAACATCATCACCGCCGGCCAGTACCAGCGGTTGACGGATTCCTGCACCATCTCGCGCTGTTCGGGCGAGCCTTTAGCCAGCGTGAGCAGTATCTCGAAGCCCTGCCGCTGGTGAAAACTTTCCTCCTTGCAGATGCGCACCATCGCCCGCGCGTACGGCCCATAGGAGCAGCGGCAGATGGGGATTTGGTTCAAAATCGCCGCGCCGTCCACTAACCATCCGATGCTGCCCATATCGGCCCACGACAGCGTAGGATAGTTGAAAATCGAGGAATATTTGGCCTTGCCGCTGTGTAAATCCTCGATCATCTGGTCTCGGCCCGTCCCCAGTGTTTCGGCAGCCGCGTAGAGGTAGAGGCCATGCCCCGCTTCGTCCTGCACTTTGGCCAGCAGGATGGCCTTGCGCTTCAGCGATGGAGCGCGGGTAATCCAGTTGCCTTCGGGCAGCATCCCCACGATCTCGGAGTGTGCGTGCTGACTGATCTGCCGCACCAGCGTTTTGCGGTAAGCGTCGGGCATCCAGTCCTTCGGCTCGATGCGGGTGTCGGCATCCACCTTGGCCTGAAAATGTGCTTCGAGGGAGTGGATGGTGGCGGAAGTTTTTTCTACGAGTTGCATGGTGTGGTGCGTGGTGGCGTGGTTGGGCTAAGCGGCTACAAATGTCGGGTTTTGGGCTGTGAAACAAGGTGTTAAGGGGAAAGTTTTAAGAAAAGAGGCGTGTCAGAGGGCTATGTTTGGATACAACACGTTGATTTCTCCACTGTGTACTAGGGCCTTTCCATTCTTTCCAAAGGCTGGCTTTTTATTCATTTAGCCACGACCTCATGCAGCGTAATTCAAACTCTTTGAATCATTTGCCCCGAACTTCGACTGTAAAGTTGAAACCTTTTTCTTCCTTTGAGGCCTTCGTTCCTTGTTTTCTAATCCAATTTTTGTATTTTAAAAGGTCGAGTGTTTACGCAACGCCATAGAGCATTTTGACCTTCCAAACTTTTTTACTGAAACACATAAAAGTGAACCCACTCATGATGACAAGACTACTCCTTATCTGGCTGCTGAGTTTCGTGGCCTATTTCGCACAGGCCCAAGACCCCGGCCCCTGTGGTGGACCGCCCTCCGACGTACCCCCGGCAGAGAGCTGCCCCGAAGCCTGCATCTATTGCGATTTTGCAGGGTACATGGGAAGCACTGCCGGATATGCTGGCAACGGCGAGCCACCGGGCGGTTTTTGTGGAGTAATCAACAACGACCAGTGGCTGGGCTTCATCGCTGGCGCGGCTTCCGCCACGTTTACAATTGCTAATTCCAACTGCACGAATGGCGATGGTGTACAGGTTGCGCTTTACGAAAACTGCAACACCGCGCCCCTCGCCTGTGATGGCGGTTGCTTTGGCTGCGCGGGCCAAAACGCGACCATTTCAGTGACGATGGTTGTGGGTACCAACTACTTTTTAGTGATCGACGGCTCTGCTGGTGACCAGTGCGATATTACCATCACGGTCTCTCCTCCGTCGGCCGTCCAAGCTCCCCCGGTTGGTCCG
>JAYSUY010000315.1:0-5258 GCA_043718855.1 Saprospiraceae bacterium
TTTTGCAAAACCCTGAAAGGGTTTTGCAAAAGTCCTATTTCAAAAGAAGTCTGGCAACAAAACGCCACTCCCATGCCTGATTGGTCTCTCGCCCTCTGTTTTGCCTTCATCGCCTTCATCTACGCCTCCGTAGGCTTCGGCGGCGGGTCGAGTTACCTCGCGTTGCTAGCAGCAGTCGGCCTGCCATTTCCCGAAATCCGCCTCACCGCGCTGGTGTGCAACATCGTGGTAGTGACGAGCGGCACCTTCCTTTTTTTTCAAAACAAGCAACTGGACGGACGAAAAATCTGGCCGCTGGCAGTGGCCAGCGTACCTGCCGCTTTTCTGGGAGCGAGGCTGACCATCAGTCAGGAAACTTTCTTTCTGCTGCTGGGGCTGAGCCTGATTGCAGCAGCCGTGCTGCTGTGGATTCCACCTAAGTCATTGATTGAAAAGCCCATTGCTGCACAAAAACCTGCCCGCGATGGGCTACTGGGCGGCAGTATTGGGCTGCTGTCAGGCATGGTCGGCATCGGCGGCGGCATTTTTTTGTCGCCCCTGCTGCACCTGCTGCGCTGGGACACGGCCCGCAAAATTGCCGCCACCGCCAGCGTGTTCATCCTCGTCAATTCGCTGGCGGGCCTGGCTGGGCAGTTGAGCCGCCTTCCTGCCGACGTGAATTGGCGCCGCATCCTGCTGCTGGGTGCTGCGGTACTGCTGGGCGGGCAAGTCGGTTCGCGGGTCAGTATGGCCCGCTTCAATCCCCTGCTGATTCGCCGCGTGACGGCGGTGCTGGTGCTGGCGGCAGGCATTGAGATAACGATGAACAATGAACGATGAGCCTCGGCACAGTTCGGGACTCATCGTTCATCGTTATCTACGGGTGCGCCGCCACCCACACCTCGCCATCCTCAAAAATTTCTTTTTTCCAGATCGGCACCGATTGTTTCAGTGTGTCGATGGCGTAACGGCAAGCCTCAAAAGCCGCCGCCCGGTGCACTGCCGACACCGCAATGACCACCGCCACCTCACCCACCTGCAACACGCCCGTGCGGTGGTGCATCGCCACCGCTTGCACTGGCCACCGCTCTAATATCTGCTCCGCAATTTTCCGCATCTCGCGCAGTGCCATGCTATCGTAGGCTTCAAATGCGAGGCGCAGCACTGGTTTGCCCTGCGTCGCGTCGCGTACCGTGCCGATGAACACGTCCACGCCTCCGCTCGCTGGGCCAGTGACTTGGCCGATGCAAGCCATGATGTCCAAAGGGGTGTCGGATATTTTCAGGTCAATGTTCATAATACCTGATTAACAGTTAGTTATCCCCCGCTGACGGGCGGAATCACTGCAATTTCATCGTCTGGCGAGAGCAACAAATCTGGGTCAGCGTACTCCTCGTTCACCGCCAACAGGAACGAAGCCAGTTGGCCGAGGCGCGGATACTGCTCCGCCAGGAGTTGTTTGAGTTGCCCGGCTGTGGCTGGGTCTGGCAGTTCCAAGCGCAAAGTCGAGCCGCCGCAGATGTCGCGGGCAATGCCAAAAGTTTGGATGCGGATGAGCATATTTTTGGAATGAGGCCAATGTGTCGGGAATGTGGGCAATGTTCGGAGTTCTCCCTTCTCCATTAATCAATCACCCCATCCCGGCTCGTCTTCCTCCACCAATTTGGGCTGTTTGCGAAGGACACCAAACTCGGCTTCTTTTTGGCAGGAGCCGCACACACCGTAGAGGTTGAGCGAGTGGTGCGAGATTTTGAAATTGAGCAATTCGCCCACTAAGTCCTTGATTCCCTGCACTCTTGGATCGCAAAACTCTACGACCTTGCTACAATTGGCGCAGATGATGTGGTCGTGCTGCTTGAAGCCGTAGGACTTTTCGTACTGCGCCAAGTTCTTCCCGAACTGATGTTTTTTCACCAGATCGAAAGACACCAGCAATTCCAGCGTGTTGTACACCGTGGCGCGGCTGACCCGGTAACTGCGGTTTTTCATGTGGATGTACAGTGCCTCCGCATCGAAGTGGTCGGTGCGTTTGTAAATCTCTTCAAGGATAGCAAACCGCTCTGGCGTTTTGCGCAGCCCGCCCTTTTCCAGTTGTGCAGCAAAAATGTTGAGCACCTCCTGGATGCGTTCTTGTTCGTTCCGTTGAACCGTCATGCGATGTTTGTTGATGAAAAATTGGGCAAGTGGCGAAAACAACCCGACCAAGCAAGTGTTCAGTTTTCAGCGGGTCGGGCAGTATATTTGTAGCGACTCAAAGTTACCTAAATCAGCCTAAGAGGTTGTTTGAATTTATCTCGCCGGGTCAAAAAGCACGTCTTTCGTCGTCATACTACGGCTGTTTTTTGGCACAGAACCCCGGCTATGCACCCAAAAACGAGTCTTGCCTGACAACAAAATCCGCGCTTTTTGCCTCCAGCAGATAAACTTAGGAACGGGTGAATAATAACTTGTTACTTTCGGGTAGATTGATTTTTGGTCAGGCAACCCTCTTTTTGTGCGAATAGTGGGGCTATTTAATCAAAAAGAGGGGCAGCATGGCCGGAAATCAAGCAGCCGAAAGTGATAAGTTATTATTCACCCGTTCCTTAAACAACCTCTAAACCCAAAGCATTTTACCATGTCCATTGTTTCTCCTCTCCCGTTTGCCGCCGTGCTGCACATCACCTTCACGGGCATTATTGAGCCGAAAGGCAGCATTTATGTTGCCGTTTTTGACCGAAAAGAAGCGTTTTTGGACACCGACAAGGTGTGCGCCCAACGCATCGTGCCTGTCAGCAGCGATGGCTCAGCAGCCGTGTCGCTGGCCGATTTGCCACCAGGTACCTATGCCGTCAGTTGCTTTCAAGACCTGAACGGCAACGGGCGTTTGGACAAAAACTGGGCGGGCATCCCGACCGAGCCATACGGCTTTTCCAACAACGCCCGGCCCAAATTCCGTGCACCCAACTGGGATGAGACCCGGTTTGATCTCCGATCTGAGGGCGGGAAGATTTCCATCCGACTGGCGAAGTGGTGATGTTGTCGACATCAACATTTTTCACCCAAAAACCTGCCTCAACGCCGCCGCTTCCTCTGGCAACTGCGCTGCGAACTGCTCCGGGAACATAAAAAAGTGGTGTATCGCTACTGGCAAAGCCGCGATGCCCGCTATGCCGATGGTGGATTCCACCTGCTGGCGCGACATACCGCTCGCAGCAGCCAGTTTTTCCCAAACAACCTCGTCGTCCAAAATCGGGTACTGCTCCTGCGGATGGCTGCGCACGAAGGCATGGGCGTACTCGTGCAGAGCCACATTGTACCAGCCGGGCTGCGTGAAGCCGCGCATTACGTGTTCAGCAGAAAAAATCAGGCAACCATCCTCCTCGTACAGTTCGGAGGTGTGGGGGAATGGGTACTCGGGCGAAGGAAACGGCATGGGGTACACGATGACCTTCTCGAACCGATCGAACAGAATAGCGGGCTGATGGAAGGTGAGCGTCACGGCCTGGGCGGCCAAAGCCAGTTCGATGTCTCCGGGCAGATCCTCCATGTCTTCTGGCCAGCCCATCGGAGTCCACTCAGTACCCATCCGAAACAGTGCGACCCGCTCTCTAAATCGCTGTTGTTCAGCAGTATCCAAGCGTTGGTAGTACCCACAGTGCTGCTCCAGCAGCCGGGACATAGTAGGTTGTAACTTGGGCGGACGGCGGTTGTACCACCACCAGTTGATTTCGGAACCGAAAATAAAAATGACCGCTGCGATCACCAAAAATGGCACGAGCCACAGCGCCCAGGCGGTGTCCACCTTCCAAGCAAGGTAGAGGAACAGTAGCGCGACCAGCGCAAACGGAGTAGCCAAGCGGTTGGCGAACATGGAGTGGGAGCGGGTAGAAGGTGGAAGATAGAAGGTGTGGGGTGTGTCGCCCTTCGCAGCAAAAATAGCGCGTTCGACACGGCTGCTGCGCTGCTTAGTACCACGATACAAATGTCTTGCAAAGGTGCAAAGGCGCAAAGTTCTGATTTTGAATACTTTGCACCTTTGCGCCTTTGCAAGACAACCTAAACTAATTTTAGCGAGCCACTTAATTCGCAGGACCACGAAAATTTTGACTCGATTTCCACCGATGTCCAATTTTTGCGCCGTTGTTTTGCTCCCCGTACCTGCCCTGCTGTGTGAGTTTCACACTTTAATTTCCGATCATTTTTTATGAAAAAAACATTGCTTCTGGCGGTGCTATTCCTCGTTTTGGGCGGCGGCGCGTGGTACGCGCTACGCACCAAAGCCACCCAAACCACCACCTTTCAATCGCCAGACATGGAATTCGCGGTGAAAAATACCGGGGACATCGGCAAAATTTTCATCGCTGACCGATCCAACCGAACCGCCACGCTCGAACTGAAAGACGGCGTTTGGATGTACAATGGCACTTGGAAAGCCCGGCCTACCGCCGTACAAACCCTGTTGCAGACCATCGAGAAAGTGACCGTGCTGAGCACGTCCACCCAAGCAGCCCAAGAACACATGGTCAAGACCCTTGCCTCAGAGGGCATCAAAGTGGAGATTTACGACAAAAAAGGCGCGAAAATGAAGTGCTACTACATCGGCGGGGTCACCAACGACGAGAAAGGCACTTACATGATCCTCGAAAATTCGGAGCAACCCTATGTAGTACACGTCCCCTCGTTCATCGGCCAACTGCGGGTGAGGTACTTCCTCGGCGACGACTCGTGGCGCGACCGCACCGTGTTCGGCGAAAAACCAGAGCAGATACGGTCCATCACCGTCGAGTATCCGCAGCGCAAAAACGAGTCGTTTCGGATGGAAAAAGTGAAGGAAGGCGAATACCAAGTGCTGCCCTATTTTAGCACCACACCGCCCAACCCCAACCCACGGCGTAAAGGATTTGCTGAAGGCTATCTCCTGCAATTCGAGCAACTGACTGCCGAAGCCTTCGAGAACCAGTTCCAAATGCGCGACTCCATTTCCGCGCTCGTGTCCTTCGCTGTGATGACCCTCAAACGCGACAACGGCGAAACCCGCCAAGTGCGCTACTGGCCAGTCGAAATCAAGCAAATGCCCGAAACCAAAGCACTGTTCGTTGAGCGGTATTTTGCCGAAACCGATCAAAAGGACTTCATGCTCGTGCAACATCAGGTGTTTGGAGGCGTATTCAAACCCTACAATTTCTTTTTTGAAGGCGCAAAACCGCGCGTTAAGCAGTGACCCCACCCCGACCCCTCCTCCGCCACAGGCGGGAGGGGAGGCGCGGCATACACCATGATTTGAACTCTATCTCGGT
>JAYSUY010000316.1:0-1939 GCA_043718855.1 Saprospiraceae bacterium
AAACGGTCAGTACGAAGGTGATAGCGCAGCAGCCAGCGTACGGGCAGGATAAAAGCATAGCGCCTGATGTGGTGCAAAAACGAGTAGTATGGGCAATCCAGCAGCAGCATCCGGGGGCGGTTCCAAGAAGCGATTCGTGTCGCCAGCCCGCTGCCCAGCGAGCGCCCATACAGCACAATCCGTTCCTCCCGATACTCTTCTGCCAGCCATTTGTACACCTGCTGCAAGTCGCTAAACAAGATTTCCTCTGTGCGCTGCCCCGTGCTTTTACCAAAGCCCCGATAGTCGAGAATGAAAAAATCATAGCCCTTGCCCACGAAGTCCTTGGCAAATTTGCCCCAGCCTTTGATGCTCCGCGAGTTGCCTTTGATGTAAAACACCACCCCCTTGCTGTTGGGTACCCGGAAGTGCAGCGCGTTCACCGAGCCGCCATCTTCCATGTCAAAATTGACTTCCGTAAATGGGAATGGGTACTTGTAAGTGAACCACTTGGGCAGCCGCTCCGGACGGAAAAAGAACAGGTCCTGCCCGAAGTAGAACACCGCGCACAACGACCCGTAGGCGACGGAAACCCAGAAAAAAGCAGCAGTCCAGAGCATGAGCAGATGTTGGCGAGGCAGTTGGTTATCTCGTTTTGGATAAATGAAGCGTGGCACACCTATCAGGTGTGCCACGCTTTTATACTTCCATATTTAGCCGCTGATACACCTCTGCGACACGAAACGTCAGGTCGAAGCGGCTCAACACCACCAACTCGTCAGGCTCCGTCAGGTATTGCGGCGGTTGCCATTGGCCGTTCTCACCTTTGGTGTGGAGTTCGAGCAGCATCTCGTTTTGGTCGGCGATGAGGTAGCGCCACAGGGACGGCACCTGAAAATACTCCCTTCGCTTCTTCACCCGGTCGCGGTGGCCGGAGCCTTCGGAAGCCACTTCCACCAGCATCACCGGGTACTTCACCAAGTAGTCATCCTCGTCATCCACCACCGGTGCTACCACCAAATCTGGGTATCGGTAGATGCCGTCGTGGACGATTTCAGCCTTTACATCGTGGTCAAAAATCAGGAACCCCTTGGCATATAGTGGCACGTCCAATGCCCGCTTAATATTTCCGGCGATGATATTGGCCCTTTTTGCTTCTCCGGCCATAGGAATCAGTTTTCCGTAGTGATACTCGTGGCGGACTTCGGCGACTTTTTCCAGTTCGAGCCACTCGGTTACGGTGTACAGTTTTTCAGCAACTTCAACGGTCGTTGTCATGCGAGCGAATTTTGGACAAAGTTAATCAGTATCCCTGCAGTTTTTCCAATTGCTCCCGCAGCCGCTTCAGCGGGAAAAAGTTTTGCTCCAGCGGGATGGCAAACGGCACGGGCGTATCCAAACTCGCCGCCCGCAGCACCGGCGCGTCCAAATGTTCAAAAAGATGCTCCGAAATCCAGGCCGCTATCTCGCCACCGATGCCGCCAAAGAGCGTGTCCTCGTGCAGGATCAGCACCCGATTGGTTCGCTTCACGGAGTCCGTGATGGCTGCGTAGTCCAGCGGCACCAACGAGCGCAAGTCCACGATGTCCGCATCGAGGCCCATTTCAGCAACGGCCTGCTCTGCCCAGCGCACCCCCATCCCGTAGGTGATGATGCTCAGTGCGCGGCCTTCGCGCACCTGCCGCGCCTTGCCAATTTTTACGGTATAAAAGCCCTCCGGCACCGGGCCGCTCTCTGAGCGGTACAGCGCTTTGTGTTCAAAAAACATCACCGGGTTGGGGTCCTCGAATGCTGCCAGCATCAAGCCCTTCGCATCGTAGGGCGTACTTGGGTACACTACCTTCAGGCCGGGCACATGGGTGAACCACGCCTCGTTGCTCTGCGAGTGGAAAGGCCCCGCTCCGCTTCCGCCGCCCGTCGGCATACGGATCACCACATCCGCAGGTTGGCCCCAGCGCCA
>JAYSUY010000317.1:0-5246 GCA_043718855.1 Saprospiraceae bacterium
GGAGGGAAATGTGGTCAATAGAAAAAATGTGGTCAATGTGGTCAATCGAAACAGTCGGGCCGATTGCTTGATGCAAAAGTGCTTGGTGGGCAGGTTCGCAAAAAGAGCGGGTGAGCAAATGGCGCATACTGGTGAGCAGCTGGCGGCAGCGCCAGGGCCGGGGCCGACTGAGCAACTGGCCGCTTTCGCCGCGTAACTGGCAACCCTCGTTTCCAACACTTGACCGACCTTTGGCCCACATGACACAGGCCCTCTGCAAGCGATTTTTACAGTATGCCGGAAAGCCCTTCCGGCTCGCGCCCTGCCGGAAAAACTTTCCGGCCTACCTCGCGCTGCTGCTCTTGCTCCCCTGTTTGGCCCCAGCGCAAAGCCCCAATCGAATCAATCGAACCAATCTTTTCTCCCGCTACCAGCACTACACGATGGAACACGGCCTGTCGAGCAACTGGGTGACGGACATCGCGCAGGACGACGACGGCTTCCTCTGGTTCGCCACCAATGAAGGCCTCAACCGCTTCGACGGGGAGCGCTTCACTACTCTTTTTTACCATGTCGGCCAGAAAGGGCTGCCCGCCGACCACGTCACCCAACTGCTGGCTCTGCCCGGCCATCGCCTGCTCATTGGCACCAAAAACGGGCTGTGCTTGCTGCACACCCGCAGCTTGGCCTTCGAGCCAGTGGCTCTCCCAACCAAGCCGGAGTTTTTGAAAACCGACCTGAACATCCATAAACTCCACGGTGCCCGCAACGGGCAGGTTTGGGTGGGGGCCAACACCGGCGCATTCGTGCTCGACGACCAACTCCGGGCGGCGCAGTCTTACCTTAAACCCTTGCAACCCGGCGAGGTGCCGAGCGCAAACTTTGCCCTCGATTTTTTAGAACTGCCCGACGGCAGCATTGCAGCAAAATTTGCCCAGACCACTTTTAGTCCCTGGCAAATCATTGATTTTCAACAACAAAAAACAGAGCCGCTCGCGCAGCGGCTGCCGGGCTGCGGGGTGCTCGACACGGCTTTGGCCCCCTATGCCACAGTCACTGACGGCCTCCACAGCATCTGGTACACCGCGCTGGGCAGATACTCGCTCAGTTCGCTTTACCGCTTCGACTGGGCCAGCCGCAAGAGCCAGCCTTTGCTGAAAAACACTTACGCCCCTGCTACCCAAGAGCCGCGCCAGGGCCAATACCACCGCCCTTTCCTTCTCCCCGACAGCCTGCTTTTTTTGCAGCGCTACTTCGGCCCACCCCTCCTCTACGACCTCCGCGACGGCTCCACCACCGACCTTCCGCAGTGGAAAACCTCCCTGCCCGACGGCAAGAGCATCGTTACCTTCCTCGACCGCAACGGCCACTTCTGGCTCTGCCCGCGCTTCGAGGGCATCTATTTTTTGACCCTCAAAAACCTGCCCGCCACGCCCATGACCGCCCTCAACGAAGCGCACAAAAAGAGGATGGCGTTGACGGGGGTCTCCGAAGAATGGTTCGGCTTCCTCTGCGTCGAGCGAGCGGGCAAGTGGGTCGTGAGCAGCCCTAACGGCGGCCTGTACAGCATGGACAAAACCGGCCTCGGCGTGAGCGGCCCGGTGGCCGACAACCCCTTCCACAGCTACGCCTACGTCAACGACTTCGCGCCCGACCGGGGCGACACCCTTTGGACCAACACGCTCGGCGGCCTCTGCTGGTACAACCCCGTGAGCAACACCAACGGCCCGCTCAAAACGCGCTTCCGGGGGCTGGACTCGCTCGACAGCCGCTTCCTTGTCCGCGACCGCTACGGCCTCATCTGGGGCCGGGTGCGGGGCAACGGCGTGTGCTGCTTCGACACCCGCCGCCGCCGCCTCACGCACTTTCCCAGCCAAGGCGAAAACGCGCCTTTTCCCATCACCTCGGCCACCGCCTGCGCCCAAGGGCCAGACGGCGATATGTGGTTCTGTTTCGGCACCGAAGAAAAATACCTCGTGCGCTGGCGGCGTGCCACAGGCGTTTTTGAAAAAATAGAACCCACTTGCCCGCCCGGTGTGGCCTGCTCCAAAGCCTTCAACCTTTTGGCCGACCCGCACGGCAACCTGTGGCTGTATGTGGGCCAGCGGTGGTTTGTCATGGACACCCGCACGCGCCAAGTGCTGCCCTTCGGGAAAGACAACGGACTGATTACCAACAGTCCAGAGGGCATTTGCTTCGACCGGGAAGGCAACACTTGGATAGCCACTTCCTTCGGCCTGAGCCGCTACGACCCGCGCAACCGCCAGATCCGCAGCTTCTACCAGACCGACGGCCTGCTCTCCAACATCATCGCCAACGTGGAGATGATAGACACAGCCCGCAACATCCTCTTCGTGTCCACCGACCGGGGAATGTGCCTTTTTGAGCCGGACAAAATGGGGGCCGCTGCGCCCGCACCGCTCACCTTCATCACCGCGCTGCGCGTGTCCGACCAGCCCGTTTCACTGCCCACCTCCGGCCCGATGGCACTGGCTTACAGCCAAAACGACCTCCGCATCGAGTTCACTGGGGTCAATTTCATCAACGGCCCCACCAACCGCTACCAGTACAGCATGGAACCAGAGGGCAGCCCGGTGGACTGGCGCGACGCTGGCACCGACAACTTCGCCAACTTCCTCAACCTCCCGCCGGGCCGTTACACCTTCCGCGCCCGCACCGCCAACAGCGACGGCGCATGGGGCACCGAAGAGGCTGTGCTGAGCATCACCATTTACCCGCCTTGGTGGCGTACTTGGGCCTTCCAACTCGCGCTGCTGGCCGCTTTGGCCGCCGTAGGCTGGTGGCTGTACCGCCGCCAAATCCGTGTCGTAGAAAGTCGGGAAAAAGAAAAAGCGCAGGTGCGCCAGCAAATGGCTGACTTGGAGATGAAGGCGCTGCGCTCGCAGATGAACCCGCACTTCGTGTTCAACGCGCTCAACTCGGTGCAAAATTTTATCCTCAAAAACGACACCCGTGAGGCGAGTCGCTACCTCACCAAGTTCGCCCGCCTCATGCGCCTCATTCTGGAAAACAGCGAGTCGCCGATGGTGCCGCTGGCCCGCGAAATCGAGCTGCTGCGCTACTACACCGAGTTGGAGCAGCTGCGCTTCAACCACCGGTTTGATTTTGATTTTCAGATAGATAGCAGCCTAAGCCCAGAGGCTGTTTCCATCCCAGGTATGCTCATCCAGCCCCACATCGAGAACGCCATCTGGCACGGGCTGATGCACAAGACCGAGCCAGGCCACCTCTGGGTGCGCTTCCTGCAGGCCGATGAAAAGACCATCGTCTGTGAAATCGAGGACGACGGCGTGGGCCGCGCCCGCGCTGCCGACATGGAGCGCGACCGCCCCAAAGCCCACCGCTCCACGGGCCTCGCCAACATCCGCCACCGCCTCGAACTGCTCAACGCGCAGCTGGCGGAGGACATCCGGCTGGATTTCGAGGATTTGCTGGATGAAATCGGCTTGCCTACCGGTACCAAAGTCATCGTGCGGATGCCGGTGGTATGGTAATGCCCAATTGAATCAATCAGTTTAATCAAGTCAATCGGAAAAATATGACAGCCATTCTCATCGACGACGAGCCCAACGCCACCGAAGCCCTCACCAACATGCTCCGCATGACCTGCCCCGATGTGGAGGTCATCGCCGCCGCCAACGACCCCCAGCGGGGCCTCGAACTCATCCGCGATCGGCAGCCCGACCTCCTCTTTCTGGACATCCAGATGCCGCACATGACCGGCTTCGAGTTGCTGGAAAAATTGGGCAAGGTCAATTTTGAAGTCATTTTCACCACCGCCTACGACCAGTACGCGCTGCAAGCCTTCAAGGTGTCGGCGGTAGATTACCTGCTCAAACCGATTGACATGGACGAGTTGGAGGCCGCCGTCGGCAAGGTGCGCGAGCGCAAGCGGGCGGCCCAGCCAGATGTCAGCGCATTGGAACAATTGTTCCGGCAGGTGCAGCGGCCAGAGCCGCAGCGCTTGGCCCTGCCCGTCGGCGACGGCCTGATGTTCGTGCCCGTGAGCGACATCGTGCGGCTGCAATCAGACTCCAACTACACCACGTTTTACCTCACGAGCAAACAAAAAATCCTCGTATCGCGCACGATGGGCGAATACGAGGACTTACTGGGCAAGCAGAATTTCTGCCGCGTCCACCACTCTCACATCATCAATCTCGCTCACTTGCAACGCTATGTGAAGACCGATGGCGGCTACGCCGAAATGAGCGACGGCTCGAAAGTGGAGATTTCGAGGCGAAAGAAAGACGAATTCCTGGAGCGGCTGGACACGGAGATAAAGAATGGCTGACTGAATACCTCGGGCTGTTTTGGCGCGGCAGAGCCCAATCGGTTGAGACAACCCCTAAGCCGAACGAGATTTGACCCGAATGTTGACCATCTCCACCGCCACAGAAAATGCCATGGCAAAATAGATGTACGCTTTGGGGATGTGGAAATCAAGCCCTTCGCCAATGAGGGCCATACCAATCATGATCAGGAAAGCCAGTGCCAACACTTTCACTGCGGGGTGACGATTCACAAAATCGCTGATGGGGCCTGCCGAAACCATCATAACCCCAATCGAAACCAGCACGGCAGCGATCATGACTCCAATTTCGTCCACCATGCCTACAGCGGTGATGACCGAATCTAAAGAAAAAACAAGGTCAACCACCATGATTTGTGCGATTACCGAAGCGTAACTGAGTTTTACCTTGCTTTCCTCCGACTTGCCCGCTTCCTCCACCTTGTTATGGATTTCCTTCACGCTTTTGTAGAGCAAAAACAGGCCGCCGAGCAACAGGATCAGGTCGCGCCCCGATATCTCGTTGCCAGCAACGGTGAACAGCGGACTTGTTAGGCGCATCATCCACGAGATGCTGAGCAGCAATCCAATCCGCATGAACAAGGCCAACAACAGGCCCGTGCGCCGGGCCTTGACCCGTTGTCCCTCTGGCAACCTGTTCGTCAGAATGGAGATGAAGATGATGTTGTCGATGCCCAACACAATTTCGAGGGCGCAAAGAGTCAAAAAAGCGACCCAAATATCGGGGTCAGAAATCCAATCCATATTGTGGTCAATTTTTGTGAATGTCGGCCATGTGAACCGCGACAGGCGCAAACAAGAATTGTGGGCGGCGGTTCGCAGGCTGGCTTAGTTGGCTAAAAAAATAGAATAATGCTGTAATACCCCGTCAGTTCTACTTTGTCACTTTAAAAATCTACAAAATCTGTGCTGCTTGCATCTGTGTCATCTGTGT
>JAYSUY010000318.1:0-1938 GCA_043718855.1 Saprospiraceae bacterium
CCCTGAAAAGGAGGGGGGATACGACATACACCACGACATAAATAGGTCTCGGTGTATGCCTCGGCGTGTCGCTTCTCCCCTCCTTTTCAGGGGAGGGGCCGGGGGTGGGGTTGAACCAAGATGCGGCCTACACCCATGCCCATGCGCCCACTCCGCTTCTCCATCGCCCTCATCTCGCTCGGCCTCGCCCTCTTGGCCGCGTTCCTGTTTTTTTTCCTAAAAAAAACCTGGGACGACGAAGCCGTCGCGCTACAGCGGGAGACCGGTCTTCTGTTCGTCAACGCTGTGCAGCGCGAGCAGAACCGCGTGTTCGACCGGCTGTTGGTGCGACAGTTTGAGTCAGACAGCACGTTCGACATCTCGCTGCAAATGCCCCATCTGCCGCAAGGTGATTCGGTAAAAATGGTGGCTTTCGTGCAGGAAAAGGGCGAATTCAAGACCGTTTTGGAAGAGAAATCCGACTCTACGCGAATGATTCGCATCGAAACGACCCGCATACCGGAGCGAGAAAAAACGGACGTGCCCCGAACGTTTCACTTTGAAACGAGCCACACCAGAGTACCGAGTGACGCGAGCGTGACCGGCACCCTGTCCGTGTTCGTGGGCGGCGATTCGGTGTGTTCAGATGCTGCCCGACCGAAGGTGCTGGAAGTGCTGCACAAAAATTTTGGCGAAGCCATGCAAAAATCCGGCCTTGCGGTGGGCTGGCAGGTGGTGCGCTTGGAGCCAGATTCGGCCACGCTTCGGCGACCGCTGCTGCCCGGCGAAGTGTACCCTACCCACTCCACTTGGGCGCGAAAAACGCCCGCTGCCGAGGCTGCTCAGGGCATTGCCGAAGTGAAGGCGAAGCCTGGCGCCTTCATCGCCGGGGAGTACCGCGACTTGGTGAGCGGCGAGCGGTACGTGGCCGAAATTTCCGCCTACGGCGGCTACCTGCTGCGCAAAACGCTGCCGCAAATGTTGTTCGCCCTGCTGCTGTTCGGGTGTATGGCAACTGCTTTTGGCCTGATGTACAGGAGTTTACGACAGCAACAGCGGCTCACGGAGTTGAAAAATGACTTCATCCGCAACATGACCCACGAACTGAAAACGCCCATCGCCACCGTCAGCGTCGCCATCGAAGCGTTGCAAAATTTCGACGCGCTGAGCGACTCGGCCCGCACCCATGAGTACCTCGACATCTCGCGGCTCGAACTCAATCGGCTCTCGCTGCTGGTGGATAAAGTGCTGCGGATGTCGCTCTTCGAGCAGGGCGAGCCTGAACTCAAATCGGAGCCGCTCGACCTGCGTCTGCTGGTGGAGGAGGTGCTGGCCGCCATGAAAATCCAGTTTGAGAAGTATCGCGCCGAGATCAATTTTTCCGCCTCCGGCGAAAACTTCGTGCTGCGTGGCGACCGGCTTCATCTGACGAGCGTGGTGTACAACTTGCTCGATAACGCGCTGAAATACAGTCCTTCCGCTCCGCAAATCGCCGTCTCACTCACACAGTCGGGCGGCCACTTAGCCTTGCAGGTGAGTGACCGAGGCCGGGGTATTCCAGCGGCTTACCGCGAGCGCATTTTTGAAAAATTCTTCCGGGTGCCTACGGGCGACGTACACGACGTGAAGGGGCATGGTCTCGGCCTGAGTTATGTGGCCGGGGTGGTGCGATTGCATGGAGGGAGCATCGGGGTGGAGAGCGTGGAGGGCGAAGGGGCGAGTTTTGAGATAAAATTGCCAGTACAAGACGCGACATTTGCCGCTCACTAAACTCATTTTGACGATGGAAGAAGAGAAGAAACCAGCTGTCGTGCTCAAAAAGCCGCCTGTACTGTTTAAATCTACCCAGAATGTAATTGCTCAACTCAGCAAAGAGTTGGACGGCGATTTCCTCACCTACTGGATTTCGGGTCGTCACCCGCTAAAGAGTTGGTCTTTGGGATTAATAGGCAAGGTGTA
>JAYSUY010000319.1:0-15839 GCA_043718855.1 Saprospiraceae bacterium
GTATCGCTGGTGTGGATTTACCTCGTAACAAAAGAGGTATCATTGGTCTTACTTACATTTATGGTGTAGGCCCATCAACTTCCAAAGCCATTTTGGAGAAAGCGGGTATCGACGAAAATACCAAGGTGGACAAATGGACCGATGACAATATCAAGTCCATTTCTCGCATCCTTGCTGATGATTACAAGACGGAAGGCCAGTTGCGTTCAGAAGTTTCTTTGAACATCAAGCGTCTTATGGACATTGGTTGCTATCGCGGCCTGCGTCACCGTAAGGGCTTACCGCTCCGTGGTCAGCGCACTCGTACCAATGCTCGTACCCGCAAGGGCAAGCGTAAAACGGTGGCAAACAAGAAAAAAGCAACGAAATAATGTGCTAATATGGGAATGTACTAATGTGCTAATGAACTTGCGCATGGAAGCATCCCCCTGAATAATTAGCCCATTCCCACATTAGCACATTAGCACATTAAAATAATGGCAAAAGGAGCTGCAAAAAAAGTTGTCAAGCGCAAAGTAATTGTCACGAACGAAGGCATTGTCTTCATTCAGGCGAGCTTCAACAACATCATTATCTCCATCACCAACAAAAAGGGTGAAGTGATCTCGTGGTCAACAGCTGGCAAAGGCGGTTTCCGAGGTTCAAAGAAAAACACCCCCTATGCGGCTCAAGTTGCTGCTAACGATGCGGCCAAAGTGGCTTACGATGCAGGGGTTCGCACTGCAGAAGTGTTCGTAAAAGGTCCAGGTTCGGGCCGTGAATCAGCGATTCGCGCCATTGACCAGTCTGGCATCAAAGTGTCGGTGATCAACGACGTAACTCCTATGCCACACAACGGTTGTCGCCCGCCCAAGCGTAGGCGCGTGTAATTACCACATCATCACATTATCACATTCCGATAAAGAATGGCTCGTTATACAGGACCAACCACCAAAAAATCCCGTTCGTTCGGCGAATCAATTTTTGGTTTCGACAAAGCTTTTGAGCGTCGTAAATACCCGCCCGGCCAACATGGTCAGACGCGTAAGCGAAAAACGCCATCCAACTACTCGCAGCAGTTGAAAGAAAAGCAAAAAGCAAAGTACACCTATGGAGTGTTGGAGCGTCAGTTCCGCAAAACATTTGTGAGTGCTACCCGCCGTCACGGTGTGACGGGAGAAGTGCTGCTACAGCTGCTCGAAGCTCGTTTAGACAATACTGTGTTTCGCTTTGGCATCTCCCCGACTCGTCGGGGGGCTCGTCAGTTGGTGGGTCACCGTCACGTCACAGTGAATGGTAAGGTGGTGAATATACCCTCGTATTCCCTCAAACCAGGAGACGTAGTGGCAGTGCGCGGCAAGTCAAAAGGACTCGAAGTCGTCACCATCCATGTTGGAGGCAAAACGAGCAATATCCGACAGTTTGGATGGCTCGAATGGAACCCTGACAAGATACAGGGGACCTTCCTTGCATACCCGCAGCGCGACCAGATACCAGAGAACATCAATGAGCAGTTGATCGTCGAGTTGTACTCGAAATAATTGACGACTAAGATAAGCGAGGGTTGGCGTTCGGTTACGAATGCCAACCATTTTCGCATTTATGCGTTCCAATCCCCAGTGTTCGCCTTCCGCCACTAAACCAACTTGTTTTTCCCACCCTTTCATTTTTTGGAGCGTTCCACAAATATGAGTATTCTCAATTTCCAGAAGCCTGACAAGATCCTGTTGCAAAAAGCGACCGATTTTGAAGGTACCTTTGAGTTTAAGCCGCTGGAGCCGGGTTTCGGTCAGACGGTGGGCAACTCGCTTCGCCGTGTCCTCCTTTCTTCGCTTGAAGGCTATGCCATCAGCGCAGTGCGGCTCGGCGGGGTAGATCACGAATTTGCAACGATGCGCGGTGTGGTGGAGGATGTGGTGGACATTGTGCTCAACCTTAAGCAGGTGCGCATAAAACCAGCCATTATCGACGATAAAAATCCACAAGAAAAAATCTACCTGACCATCAGCGGCAAAGAAGAATTCCGTGCTGGCCAGATCGAAGAGTTCACCAATGTGTTCAAAGTGATGAACCATGACCTCCTCGTGTGTCGCATGGAACCATCTGTGACCCTCGAAATGGAATTGACCATTACGAAGGGACGTGGCTACCAGCCAGCCGAAGACGGTGCGCCGAAAGACGCTCCGATTGGTGTAATTCCGATTGATGCGATTTACACCCCCATCAAAAACGTGTCCTACAAAGTGGAAAACACCCGCGTAGGCCAGCGGACCGACTACGAAAAACTCACCATTGACGTGAAAACGGACGGCACCATCCACCCGGAAGAAGCCATCCGCGAAGCCAGCCGCATCATGATCCAGCACCTGATGCTGATCACCGACGACAACATCACGTTCGACACACCAGCCAGCCGCGAAGAGAATGTAGTGGACGAACACATCCTCCACATGCGCAAGCTGCTGAAAACTTCGCTCGAAGACCTTGACCTCAGCGTTCGCGCTTACAACTGCCTCAAAGCAGCGAAAATCAATACGCTGGCCGAGATGGTGCGCTACGATACGCATGAACTCCTCAAATTCCGCAACTTCGGCAAAAAGTCGCTCGTGGAAATAGAGGAACTCCTCCAAGACAAAGGCCTGACTTTCGGCATGGACTTGGCGAAGTACAAACTTGAAGAAGATTAGTTTCTGGAATGATGAACGATGAATGATACACGGCGAATGGAGGCAACTCCCCAACTTGCCTCATTCACGGTTCATCATTTTTTATTCAGCATCATTTCAAAAAGCGCGGTAACTATGTGAGCGGATGGTAATGTGATGGGGTAGGATTCATCTTTCCATCATTCATCATTCCTGCCCGGTGCCGCCACCTAAACAAAAGGTACTTGTACCATGAGACACGGAGATAAAGTAAACAACCTCGGGCGCACTGCTGCCCACCGCCGCGCCCTCTTGGCGAACTTGGCGATCTCGCTCATCGAGCACAAACGCATCACGACCACGCTGGCCAAGGCAAAAGCCCTGCGCCGCTATGTGGAACCGCTCGTGACCAAAGCAAAAGACAATTCGACCCATTCTCGTCGTGTGGTATTCAGTTACTTACAGAATAAGTATGCTGCTGCCGAACTGTTTGGCCCTGTGGCTGAGAAAGTCGGCGACCGCCCAGGCGGCTATGTGCGCATCATCAAACTCGGCTTCCGTCGGGGCGACGGTGCAGAAACAGCGATGATCGAGTTCGTGGATTTCAACGAGACCTACAACCCGAACGCTGGCAAAGTGAAGACGACGAAGAAAACCCGTCGTGGTGGTGCTGCCAAGAAAGCCGCAGATGCACCAAGTGCTGATGAAACTGAAACAGTTGCTTTGGCTGCCGCACCCGTTGTGGAGGAAGTTGTAGCAGTTGCTGAACCTGAAGTAGAGGATGTAGTGGAACAAGTGGCTGAGGCCGCTGCTCCTGAAGCAGAAGAAGTAGTGGCTGCCGTTGAAGAGGCTGGCACTGAAACACCTGCTGAAGAAGCTGCACCTGCTGCGGAAGAAGAAAAGAAAGACGAAGAGGCAGCGTAAGTTTCCGCTTTGGATTTATAGAATTGGGAAGCCCCCGTTTGCGCGTGATGCGTGAACGGGGGCTTCTGCTTAGGATTTTATCTGTTTCTTCCCTTTTCCCAGCGGCAAAAAATTCTCGCCCGTCACTACGCTCTTCCCCGTTTTCGATTCCAATTCTTTGCGCGTGTTGCGGGCTACCGCACCGCCTTTTTTGCCGGCTTTCGCATTGGCGGGCAAACCTTCGGCCTGTTCGCTCTCGGCTATCTGGCGGGTGGAGAGTTCTGCCAAAGCCGTAAAAATCAACTCGGCCTCGCTCATATGGTCGCGCAGGTTTTGCGATTTTAGGTCTTTCAAGTCTTTGTGCTGCTTCACCGTCAGCCCCGTCCATTCCTGATGGATGATGTGATGTTCGTCAGCAGAGCAAACTCATCGGATTTTTCCACGCCGTGTTCCTGCCAGTAGTCGGTGAGTTTGCTGCGGGTTTCCTGCCCGCTCATGCGCTGCTGTATCCATTTTTCGCTGCGCCCCAGTTTCTGCCAGTGCTCGCGGGCGCGGTCGAGGCCCTGCTGCGGGTCGCTCATTTCCTGCATCCGCTCGTAGCCGACTTTGGCGAGCCACTGTTTGAACGGCTCCGCTTTGGGCGAAGGCACCGATTGCACCAGCCGGAGCAGTTGCTCGGTGTCGGCTACATCGGTGGAATACGTTTTCCCGTCGGCAGCAGCCATTTTCAGTTGTCCGATTTTTTCGGACAACTGACTTCCCTCCTTTTGAAGTTTGCTTTTCAAGTCGTTCCAGTACTTACGAGGGCGGTCAGTGCCAGTGAGCACTTCGATGACATCCACGATGGAGAAGTACCATTTTTGCTCCTCCTCGCTCCATGCAGAGCGGATTTTTTTGGCTTCGAACAGCCTGACGGTGGTTTCTTTTTCCATGAGTTTGGGTGTGAAAGGTGAATGAGGCAGCAAACGTAAAATGTTTTGTGTTTAAAAAAACAAGCGCACCAAACTTTTTATTCTCCCTACCCCAACCGCAAAAACGGTTCTGCCGCATCACATCTCCCGCACCCGCTTCACCAACTCCTCCACCCGCAGCGCACCCTCGATGGGGTTGTTTTCAAACACCATGAAGTAGCGGAAATCGCCCAGCCGACGGGCATGGCTCTCCCACGTTTTGCCGAGGTGCAACTTGTCCTCGCTGTCTGAGTTGTCGCGGTCGTCGCCCTTGGTTTCCAACAGAATGGTCTTGCCGGATTTGGTCAGCACGATGAAATCCGGGTAGTGGTTGAGGAAACCGTTGAGCAAAAAGCCCTTGCCGCGTTCGAGGTTACGGGTCCAGCACAGCACGGTTTCTTCGTGAAGCAGGGCGGAAATGATCCGCTGCTCCAGTTCGTTCATCTTGCCTTCGCGCTCAAAAATCGTTTTCGACAAGCCGGAAGAAGCTATGTCGCCCGGCTCGATGCTGTCGGGCAGTTGCCACACGGCTTTGCAGAAAACCTTACCCGTGTCGAGCCATTCGCCAAACTTTTTGCGGCCAAACTCGTCGGCCAACTGCGTGATCCGGTTGCGCAGCACCGACTTGTACCGCCACTCGTTTTGGGCAAAATCTTGGTAGCGGTCGTCGTCCCAGTCGTCCACCACCCGCAGCAGATACTTGCGCAGTTCGGTGTCGGAGATGTGGTCGAGTTTGCCGAGCACGGAGATCATGCGCGTGGCCGCCACCTCGCCGCGTTTGTCTTTTTTGCTCGGATCGAGCAGGTATTTGATCAAAAACGCCCGCGCCGGGGCATCCAGCCGGGTAAACTTGGGCAGGTGGTCGGCCTCGTCGAGGTCAATTTTCCAAGCATCCACCGGGGCGGCATCGAAGTCAATCGCCGCGTCGCACTTGCTCAACTGGAAATCGCCGAGCAACATTTTTTTGTCAAACAGCAAGTCGCTGTCGTCGTCGGTGGCGAAGGGGTCGAGTTTGAATTTCAGGAAAAACTGCGGCAGCCGAAGCGCCTGAGCGGGAGCGCGGAACACGTCGCGGAGCAGGTATTTTTTCACTTGTGCGGTCAGTGCGTCTGGAATGTGAGCAGAGCGGGTTTGGTTGGTTTCCTCAATGGCCGTCTCGATGCGGGCCTGTTCCGTGCGGGCCAGTTCCTCCATGCGGGCGAGGCCGGTCTGCACGGCTGGCGGAGCGGCGGCCACGCCTTCGGTGGCTATTTTGGAGAAATCGGGCAGGTCGCCTTGCAGCCCGATCTCGGTGGGCAGCCCCCAACCGGAGGCCATAGGCTCGGCCACCTGCGAAAACAAGTTGCCCATTTCCGGCACCGACGGGGCGGCGGCTGGTGCATTTTCAGCCGTGATTTTGTAGTCGTTTTCGCTGAAGCCCGCCCGGTTCAACCCCCGCACGATGTTGTCGAGCGTCTCCCGGAAACGTGCCGAACTGGTGAGCACAAAACTCGAATTGAGCATCGGGCTGGCCGTTTTGGTGGCGTAGGGCTGCCGCAAGATGCGCCCCAAGATTTGCTCCACATCCACCGCCGACGACTTGTTGGCGAGCGTGGCGAGGATGTACGCGAACGGGCAGTCCCAACCTTCCTTCAGCGCGTTCACCGTGATGATGTAGCGCACCGGACAGTCGGCGGCCAGCAAGTCCACGCCCTTCAGTTCGTTGATCTGAGCGGTCTTGATTTTGATGCGCTCCTCCGGTATGCCCGCCTCCACGAGTTGCCGCTTGATCTTCTCGAACGTCTCCGCCTCGTCGCTGCTTTTCGGCTGCGCCTGGAACAGCACGATGGGCCGGATGAATTTGCCCGTCCGTTTTTGCTCCTGCTCGGCCTCGTTTTCGAGTTTTTTCTGCAAAAACACCGCGTTTTCCAGCACCTCGTCGGTCTTGAAGTGGTTGTACACGATCACCGGGAGTTTCACCATGTGCTCTTTTTTCAACTCCCAAGCGTCCACGAAGCACAGCAGGTTGGAGTTTTTGCGCGGCGTAGCCGTCAGGTCGAGGATGAACGAGGGGTTCAGGTTTTGGAGCATCTCCACCGAAAGTTCGGTCTCCGCGTTGTGGCTCTCGTCCACGATCACCATCGGGTTCAGGTGGCGCAGCGCGGCCATGCTGGAGGTCGGGTCAATGCCCTCCGGGAGGGTGAGGGATGAGACGTGAGAGGCGAGGGGTGAGGTAGGCTCGGCTTCGAAGCCGATGTTTTCGCCGTTCTCTTGGTTCATTTTTCGGTCGTCCTTGTTCCGCGCCCGCAGGCTGTCGAACGACATCACCACCACCGTCAGTTGCTCGCGGGCGGTGGTGGCGTGGAGGCCGCCGAGCAGCCGCTGCTTGTCGTACACCTCCACGCGGCTGCCAAACTCCGCATCCAAGCGCATCCGGTACGGGTGGTTTTTGTCGCGCAAGTTTTTCAGCGTCTGCTCCAAGATCGGCAGGCTGGGCACGAGCCACACCACCGCCTGCGCTTTCAGCATCGGGTAGGCGCGGAACACGGGCGCGAGCGCGGCGCAAGCCAGATAGGTTTTACCGCCGCCGGTGGGCACTTTCAGGCAGAGGTGGGGCACGCCCGGCACGTTTTCCTTGTACGGCTCCACCGCCTCGCCGCGCTGCGGCACGAGCGGTGAGCGCGGGTGCTCGCGCCAAAACTGCTCGTAAGCCTGGCGCGTGGCGCGGCCTTCGAGCAAGCCGAGAAAACGGTCGAGGTCGCTGATGACCTGCTGCTGGTAGGGTTTGAGTTGCATTTTTTTGCGGTGTGGGGGAGGATTGGAGAACGGATAAAACGGATCGAGCGGATTTAAACTGATTTTTAAAAATCCGCTGTCATCCGTAAAATCCGTTTCATCCGTTCTGCCATCCTGCCTAATTTATCCTAAAATTCTTCTTGTCATTCACCCACATCTTCCTGACAAACTCCGGCTCTTTGCCAAAATTGAGTAGGATACCCACTTCAATATCGGTGGCTTTCAGGTAGTTGATCAGTTGCAACTCGTGTTCTTCCACTAGACAAGTCGCCGCTTTCAATTCGAGGATGACCGAGTCGTTTATTATGATATCAGCGAAGTACTCGCCCACTTCCTTGCCCCGGAAGTAAACTTTGATGCGCCGTTGAGCCTCTACTTTCAGCCCGGCTTCTTGGAGTGCCAAAAACATGGCGTTTTGATACACCCTTTCCAGAAAACCGTGGCCCAGTTCGTTGTAAA
This sequence comes from Saprospiraceae bacterium, assembly GCA_043718855.1. Taxonomy (GTDB): domain Bacteria; phylum Bacteroidota; class Bacteroidia; order Chitinophagales; family Saprospiraceae; genus M3007. Next base: position 7,712 of record JAYSUY010000319.1, read on the forward strand.
CATCGTAAAATGTTTTCAAAATCACATCAGTCAATTCTTTGTGTTTCAGCATGGTGTGTAGGTTGAGTGAAACGGATTTTTTGTGAGGTAGGATTGTAGAACGGATGAAACGGATTGAACGGATTGGAACGGATTTTTTGTGGGATGGGATTGGAGAACGGATGAAACGGATCGAACGGATTTAAACTGATTTCTAAAAAAAAATCCGTTCCAATCCGTTCCAATCCGTTCGATCCGTTTCATCCGTTCTCCAATCCTACCGCTCATCCTGCCGCTCATCCCGCCCTCACAGCCTCGGTATATCCCTCGGTATTTTCTTGAACCGGATGCCCCGTGCTTGCATCACCTCGTCTGGCACGGTGCAGTAGTCGGCATACACCACCGATGTTTCGCCCGTTTTTGCGGCCAAAATGCTGGAAAGCAGGTCAATATCCAGCACTACAGCCAGCTCGCAGTCGTAGCAGAACCACCAGGCCGTGCGGTCGTGCAGCCCCAACAGCCAGCGGTGGTGATTGGTGATGGGTTGATTGGTGATGGGTGGCCAAGCGGCCCTCGTCTCGGCGTGCCACACGTAGCGGCGGATGGCGGCTTCGCCCACCGCCTCGTTGAGCAGGCCGTCTTCCCGGAAAATGGCTTCGCCCAGTTCGTAAAAATCAAAACCGCCGCCCGTGCCTTCCTTGCCCGCGTAGCCCGCCATCACCCGCCGCACCCGCTCGGCGGTGAGCGTCTCGGCGTAGTCCTCCATCTCGATCAGGATGAACTTGCGGCTGCCCCCGTCCGCCCGGTTCAGGTTGAGCACGGCGTGGGCGGTGGTGCCGGAGCCGGCGAAGGAGTCGAGGATGATGTCGTTTTTCTCAGCGTAGAAGTTAATCAGGTACTCAACGAGTTTATTGGGTTTAGGAAAAGCAAACTTGATATCGATTTGCGCCAACTCCCCGCTCATGTTTTGAGTACTGCCAACGGCAGAAATCACAGAAATTACATGACTCGTGTTTCCTCTCTCTTTGACCATTTCAATTGCTCCTGTTTTTGAAATCTCAAACCATGTCTTCTGCCCTTTTGAATCCCAAATTGGAGTACAGTCCTTCTTGATAAAATCCAACAGCAGGTCTTTGGAAGACCAACCACTTGAAATCGGAACTTGATTTTGGAGCCTAAAATCTCCAATGATTGCTTTTTCTGAATAATAAGGCCAAGAGTCGGTTCGTGGGTTTATTTCCAACACCTCACAGGCGGAAGGGAATCCAATGGGCAAAACGACCTCGGAGACAGGGTTTTTCGGGCCATTTTTTACCAGTGTGTTTCTAATTTGCTCCTTGAAAATCTTGCTTGTTTGGGGGATGCTTTCGTCTATTCCAACAGGAAGTCCCTGTGCCTCCTTATTTTTTAGGTAAAAAAGGATGTACTCGTGGCAGTTTTTCACTTTGGCTTGATTGTCAAAATTGCCGTCAGTTCTCCAAACGAACTGTGCCACAAAATTTCCCGCCCCCCAAATCTCATCCATCACCAAGCGAAGGTGCGCCTGCTCGTTGTCGTCAATCGAGATAAAAATGGCCCCGTCGTCGGCCAGCAGTTTGTGCAGCAAGCGCAGCCGGGGGTACATCATGCAGAGCCATTTGTCGTGGCGGCTGAGGTCTTCGCCTTCTTTGCCTACGGTGCGGTGGAGCCAGCGGAGTATTTTGGGGTCGTTCACCGCGTCGTTGTAGGCCCAGCCCTCGTTGCCGGTGTTGTAGGGCGGGTCGATGTAGATGCACTTCACGCGGCCCTCGTACTCTGGCAGCAGGGCTTTGAGGGCTTCGAGGTTGTCGCCGTGCAGGATGCGGTTGCCGCTGGCGGGGTCGCCGTGCGCGTAGGCGTGGCGCAAGGTGCGGTAGGGCACGTCGAGGTGGTGGTTGAGGACTTTTTCTTTTCCGATCCAGTGGAGGGTGGGCATGGGCGGTGGGTGGTGTGAGCGGCAAAAGTCCGAAATTATCCTGTGTGGTGGCGTTCGATGGGCGCCAACTCGTTAGAGTTCTTGCGAAATCCGCGCTGAGTCGTGTCATTCAGAGCGTAGCGAAGAATCTGGGGGCGAAGCCCGAAGACTGTAACCCAATGGTGTTTAGTTAAGGGTTTTAGTGAGCGGCAGAGCCGCTGAATATTTGTAGACATGGTCGGATATTCTTGTTGGGGAGGTGCAGCGCACCGAAATATGCCGGTGCGCTGCACCTTCAAGACTTGACCTTGCACGAATTTCTACAAATATCTGGCGGCTCTGCCGCTCACTAAAACCCTTAACTAAACACCATCGGACTGTAACCCTCGGCCTTCGGCCTCAGATTCTTCGCTACGCTGCTAATGAACCTCATGCTGATTGTTCTTCGGGCTACGCCCTCAGATGCTTCGGCTACGCCTCTACATGACACGCTGCTCTTGGTTCATTCTCGTGTAGATCGACGCTTTTTCAGCGGCCTGTCCCCTCTGAATGACACGCTGCTCTTGGGTTTTCAAGTTAAAAACAGGTTTTTTTAGCAATTTTGATGCGTCTGCTACATCCGACAGCCCCAGAAAATTCAGGAAGTAAGGGTCGCGGAACACCAAGTCGGGGCTGAGTTCATTGCTGTCTCGCAGTTTTTCCAAGTCGTTTTGGATGGTCATTTCGGGTCGCTTGGAAATGGCCGTGCGCTCGTAGAGCATGGATTGGATGCGCTCGCGCAGTTGGCGGACGCTCCACTTTTCGAGGCGGCACATCTCGGCGTAAAAAGCCCGCTTGAGCGGGTCGTCCATGGAAATAAGCATCCGCAGGTGTGACCAACTGAATTGTGTACACAGTGTGTACACAATTGCCTCATCGGTAAAGACCTCGGCAAAGTGCATATAATGCCAAAGTTGCCGCTCGCTCCAGCCCTTGCCATAGTGCTGGGTCAGGTCGGCAGCGAGCGACTTGACTACGGTCTGCCCATAGTCGGCGCGTTTGCCTTGCAGCAGTTCGGTGTTGATGCGCCGCCCGATGTGCCAGTAGAGCAGGGTGAGTTCGGCGTTTACCGCGACGGCTACGCGCTGGCGGGCGGCTTCGATGAGTTGGCGGATGTCGCTGGACAAGCGCAGGGGTGTGTCGGGCAGTGGGTTCATACTAATCGGATTTGTGCGGTGAGGAAGGGCACAAATGTAATTTACCCCGCGCTTACAGTTTCATGTCGCGGCATATAGCCCATTGTCTGCGCTCACCACCGCACCACCTTCCCCGAAAACACCACTCCGCCCACCGCTACCCGCCACCCGTACACCCCGCTCTGGGGCAAAGTCGACGCGGGCAGCACCCAATCCATTCGTCCAGTTTGAGCGGTAAACTCGCTGCTGTGTACCAGCCGCCCGGCTGCGTCCCACAGTTCCAAGCGTACCGCCGTAGGCTCGTGCAGCAGGGTGCCAAAAGTGACTGAGCCGGAGGTTGGGTTGGGGTAGGGCGGGAAAAACTCGGCTGGTGAGGCGGCCTCGTTTTTTCGGAAAAACAGCGACACCGGCTGCCGCACACCGGCTGCGCCGTAGGCTTCGGGGCGCAGGTTTTTGGGTTGGAGGCTGAGGGCCTCGGACAGCACAGTTTTTTGCAACACCCTGATTTTTAAGGAAAAAAGAGCGTGGCCCTGCGGGAAGTCGCGGGCGACGGCATCGTGCCACAGGGCGCGGAGTTGGCCGTCGGGCGAGAGAAAATATGAGTCGTGGGGCAAACCCTCCACCGCTTCGATGCGCAGCCGGGCGGGGTCGGCGGTAAGGGCCACCTGCCAGCCGCTGAGCGTGGCGGAGGTGGCGAGGAGCAGGGGCAGGGTGAACATGGTGCCTGCTTCCAGCACCTGGTCGTCGGCCACGAGGGAGAGGGGAGGAGCGTTGCCGTCGCGGTCTTCGGATACTCCGGTCAGGCCGGGGTGGGCCGAGTTGTTCACATCGCCGGTTTTGATGGCGATCAAGTCAAGGTTGGCGAGCGTCACGTCGTCCAGCAAGTTGGGCAGCGTGGTCTGGAAAGTGTCTTGCGCCACTTCGAGCAAAGTGTAGTTGGCGGGGTTGGGTATGGGCCGCACGAAACGCCACGACTTGGCTGCGGGCAAGGTGTCGTAGATGCCGAGGATGAGTTTGCGGATTTCTACGATGTCGAAGGTGGTGACGGAGTTGCTGCGGTTGGCATCGGCAGCAAGGGCGTGGTAGATGGTGGGCAGTTGCTCCAAACCGAGGATGTGCTTCGAGATCAGCACCAGATCGTAGGTGGATACGCCGTTGAGTGGCGCGTTGTTTTTGTCTCCCAGCAGCCGGACTTTGTAACCCTGACCGACGGGCAGTTTGGCCGCTGCCAGCAGGTTGAAGCAAGAGTCGGAGCCGAGCACGGAGATTTTTTTGCTGATGGGTTGTGTGCCGCCGACGGACTCGACTTGGCCACTGAGCCGGAAGTCGCTCAGTTTTTGCCCAGCGTAGGTACGCACACAGCCGCTGAGCCGCAGGTCGCCGTCAGTGATGCACTGGCAGTCGGTGCCGGATTGCTGCACGATGACATAGTTGTTGCAGGCGTTGGTGAGGCCGTTGCCGTCTTTCACCCATATTTCGAGGCTGTGCAGCCCGGCCTGGCACTTGTCGAAGGTGATGCTGGTGGCGGTGGGGAAGCCCGTGCCGCTGCCTTCTTCACGGATGCCCATCTGAATTTGGGCTTTGGGCGTGCAGTTGTCCGAGAGGGAGAGGATGAACTGGGCCGGGCTGAACGTGATGGCGCAGTCGGGCAGGCTGACGGGCTGGGTGAGGCCGTTGAGGCAGAGCAGGCTGGGCGGCTGGCAGTCTTTCACGGTGATGGTGTAGGAGCAGCTGCCTACTTTGCCGCAGTTGTCGCTGGCGCGCCAGTGCAGGCGGTGGGTGCCTGCGGGCAGGCTGACGATGAGGGTGTCTTCGCCGGCCTGCTGGTCGATGCTGCCGTTGTTGTCCCAGTCCAACTTGTAGGAATAACTGAGTAAGGGGCTGGTCTGGCAGGTGGTGTGGGCGGGCTCGGTGAAGAGTCCGGTGCCGACGACGCACTGGGCGGGGTCGAGGCAGACGGTGCGGTTGGTGCAATTGTTCCAAGTGATGCTTTGTGCGTCAAGGTTTTGGGAGAAAATAAGGCTGCAAAAAAGTAGAGACCGAATCATAAACGAATGATGAGTGTGAGTGGGTTCACGATGGCAACGGCCCAGGTGAGGGGCAGGCGCGTTCAAGATTCGCCACACCGGTTTGGGGTCGAAATGTCCAAGTTCGGTGTGGGCTGCCGGAAGCGGGTAGGATTGAAAAAAAGGTTTAGGGTTGGGGCTATTTGCTGTTTGCCTTTTGCCCCTTGCTATTTGCCTCTTGGAAATGTCGTTTGGCTGGCAAAAATAATTCCGAAAACCGCAAGTGAGGCGTGTAGAGCGTGGTTTTGTTCGGCGGCCCGAAATTTTGCCGAAACAAAAACAGCGCAGCGGGGCTGGATGCCCCGTCGCGCTGTTGAGTTTTTGAGAGATCGGACGCTTACCGCACCACAATCAACTTCTCCATCGTGACAGCCGAGCCAGCCTGAATCTGCACGAAGTAGATGCCAGCAGCCAAGTCGCTCACGTTCATGCCGAAGGTGTGCTCACCGGCGGCAGCGCGTTGGTTGATCTGTGTGCCTTTGAATTCGCCGTTCATGCCGTAGATGCTCACGGTCAGGTCGAGGCTTTCTTTCAGGTTGATTTTCAGTTGAGTATGATCGCTGGCGACCATCGGGACAAGTTGTACGGACGAAATCTGAGCATCGCTAAGTTCAGGCGACGCGCTGGTGCTGGGGGCGATCATGTACATGAACAGCGCCCAATCTTCGGTCCAGTCGCTGGTGGCTACGGTATCGAATGCGCCGACGTAATGCACCTGCTCAAAAAATGGATCGCTCAGGCGATTGGCCACAAACGACGCGGCCCCGATGGCTGGCGAAGTCGGCAGCAGCAGTGCATTCACACTGTCGAGGTTGAACGGGTCGCGCAGTTGGACTGCGTTGGAGGAGGAAAAGGTTCGATTGCCCCAGCCTGCGGTTTGAAACCAGCCTGCGACGTTGAACTGAGCCACATTGGTTTTTAGGGGGAGAAATGACGCGACGAAGGTGTTTTTGATCTCTAAGCGGCCCATCGCTGCATGGTTGGCGCACGAGTCACCGTCAATGAGGATGCCCGCATCGAGCCAGTTGCCGAGGATGATGGAGTTGAAAATGCCTGCCTCGGTGTTGCGGCGCAGGTGCATGCCACGCCGGTAGTTGCCGTTGACTGCTGCCGATGCCGAGGGGCCGATCACCGTCACATTGCTGAACGTTGCCCGGTTTTTGGGCGTTGCGCCTATCCCTGTGGAGGTATTGTCGCTTTCTATGCCGTTGGAGCCGCTGACGTCGGCCCGTTGCGGGTCGCGCACGGCCAAAGCAAACTGCACCTTGCCAGAGTAGCCGTTGTCGGTGTCAAAATCATCGTCAATGCAAAACTGAGAGATGAGGTGTTTGCAGTTCACCGTGCCACCAAACCACTCAAAGGAGTCGTCGCCAGAGTACAACACCTGCACATAATCTACAATGGTGTGGTTGCCTATGCCGCCGAAGGTGATGCCGTTCAACTCGTTGTTGGGCTGTATGGCGATGCCTGGATATTCCACCCGCACATAGCGCAGTATGCCAGAGTCGTCGTTGGAGTCATTGCCACCGTAGAAGTACAGGCTGTCAGGATATGGCTCAAAACAGAGTTCGGGAAGTACATTGACCGGAGCATTTCCCAACAAGATCAACCCGCCCCAATCACCAGCTTCGGGTACGGGTTCGTTGCTGGTGAACACGATGGGGGCGGTGGGGGTGCCGTCAGCCACGATTTTGCTGCCGCGCGTCACGATCAGGGTGCCTTTGCTGGCCTTGTCGCCCTTGATGACCGTGCTAGGTTCGATGAACAAAGTGGCACCATCGCGCACCCGGATGAAGCCTTTGAGCAGGTGTACTTTATCGGCAAACCAAAAGGTCTCTTGGGTGATGTCTGTTTGCACCGTGTCCACTGTTTGGGCAAAGCCGCAGAAAGGGAGGGCAAGCGAGAGGAGGAGCAGGTAGAAGTGAAAGGTTTTCATAAAAAAGGATTGAGTGTGTGGAGTGAAGGGTAAAAACGTACCCCTTTCCTTGTCATGTCGCAACGAAGTGAAGACATCTACACAACCCAAGTTTCCCGACATCTCTTGGCCGAGACTTCTGAACGAGGCTTGGCTTGTGTAGATGTCTTCACTTCGTTGCGACATGACAAGGTGTTTAGGAGTGAAGAATAATATCGTCCCAAAACAGCACGAGCCGCCCTAGGTGTTGGGGCGGCTCGTGTATGTTGTTAAATGCTAAAAGTGCTGTAAATCAGTCGATTACCGCACGATGATCATCTTCTCAGTCGTCACCGCAGCATCGGCTTGGATGCGCACGAAGTAGAAGCCAGGAGCCAAGTTAGCCACGTTGAAGCGGTAAGCCTGTTCGCCAGCAGGTGCTTTTTCGTTCAGCACTTGGCCGAAGTATTGGCCGTTGATGCCATACACTTCCACATTCAGGTCAGCCGAGTTGGTGAGGTTGAGTTCAAGCGTCACCAGATCGTTTGCCACGGTCGGGTACAGTTTGACATCAGCGATGTACTTCTCAGCATCTTTGGTACCCGTGAAGCAAGCCGTGTTCAGTACTTTGTACTTCGCCCAGCCGCAAGTCCAGTCGCCTGCTTTGGTGCCGTCGAATGCGCCAGCGTAGGCCACTTTGTCGAAGAAGGTTTTGTTCACGCGGGCAGCGGTGAACGAAGCCGCGTTGGGCAGCAGCGCAGGCGAGCCGGGTGCAGGCTGTGCGTTCGGCAGATCAAGGTTGAAGCCATCGATCAATTTGCCCGTGTTGTAGTCGGTGCTGATGGCGTTGCTAAAGCCGGCGGTAGCGAACCAATTGGCGACGCCGAACGTAGCCACGTTGGTTTTCAGCGGCACCGGGGTAGCCACATAGGTATTTTTGACTTCCAGACGGCCTGCTGCCGCGTTGTTGGCGCAAGAGTCGCCGTCGATCAGAACGCCTGCATCGGGCCAGTTGCCCACGATGAGCGAGTTGAAGAGGCCCAACTCGGTGTTGCGGCGCAGGTGCGCACCGCGCTTGTAG
>JAYSUY010000320.1:0-1937 GCA_043718855.1 Saprospiraceae bacterium
AACTTGCGGTAGTGAAAGACCTCTCGGACTACATCGTGGTGGACACGCCTGACGTGCTGATGATTTACCCCAAATCGAAAGAACAGGAGGTGAAAGCAGTGACCGGGCTCGTGAAGGAGCAGACGGGTGCCGAGTTTCTGTAACACCGACTGTAGTCGGCGTTACGGGGAAACACCCGTACAAAATCCGGTTCCTCTGGGAAAAACCCCGATTTTAAAATTTTTTCTACCGTAAAATTTTGGACAGACAAAACTCTGCATACTTTCGCCACTGTTAATTTTTTAATCCCCCGGGTAGAATAATCCCGGTCTTAATCTACTTACATACACACTTAAACAGCAGCACAGGATGACTCGTCTCTCCTCTATCTCCGTGCACCCCGAAATTCAAGATGGCGCTCCCGTATTCAGCGGCACACGCGTCAGAGTGGAAACCTTCTACGACTTCATGCGCATTGGCGTTAGCGTCAACGAGTTTTTGGACGAGTTCCCGTCCATCACTCGCGATCAAGCGATGGAGGTGTATGATTTGGCCTCGCAACAGTATAGCGTTGATCAAATCAGAGCCTTGGTCAACGGTCCCGATTCGCGCATTGAAATGGGCCGAGGGCGTTTTCAAGCGCAAGCGTAAATTTTGTGAATCCAACCCTCCGCTCGGAAGAAAAAAAAATCTCCGAACCGCTTGGCAAGCCCGGCAGTTCGGAGATTTTTTTTGCCGAAAAAAAAATCCTGCTCGTCGCCAACACTGCTTGGAACCTGTGGAATTTTCGCCGCTCGCTCATCAAGCACCTGATCGCGCAAGGTGCTGAGGTTGTATGCGTTGCGCCTGAAGATGGCTTTCAGTGGCACTTGCAAGGGGATATTGGCTGTTCGCCATTAGCCTTTGGCCAGCCAGCCAACGACCAGCCAGCAGCCAACAGCCAACAGCCAACAGCCACTGGCCAACAGCCCCGCTTTGTCCCCCTGCGCCGCCTTTCCCGCAAGAGCATCCTGAGCCTCAGCAACGTCCTGCTTTTTCTGGAACTTGTCCGTCTGCTGCGCCGTGAAAAACCAGACTTGGCCCTGTTTTATACCATCAAACCCAATATTTTGGGCGTATTGGCTGCCAAACTCAGCGGCACCGTAGCCATTTCCACCATCGAAGGCCGAGGTATATCAGCCACCTCGCAGCACTGGTTGCGGGCGGTGTCGGTACTGCTTTATCGGGTCGCCTTCCGATTCGTACATCGGGCCATTTTTATCAATCCCGACGACCGTGCCGACTTCCTGCGCTACCGCATCGTGCGGCCCGAGCGGGCCGCATTGGTGAATGGACCGGGGGTAGATGTGCAGCACTTCGCGCCGCGCCCCCGTTTGGGATATGACCCGCCCGCCTTCGGCGAGCCTTCGGCGGATAAACCGGCGGGCAAGGTCTTTACCTTTCTCTTCCCCGCCCGACTGCTGGCTGAAAAAGGTGTTCGAGAATTTGCCGAAGCCGCTGCACTGCTGAAAAAACGCGGCCTGAACGCCCGATTCCAGATTTTGGGCAACACCGACTCCGGCAACCCAACCAGCATCTCTAAGCAGGAACTTGAAATTTGGGTCGCCGAGGGCCGAGTGGAGTATCTTGGCTTCACCGACGACGTGCGTCCGCACATCGCCGAAGCCGATGTGGTGGTGCTGCCCTCATACTACCGCGAGGGAGTGCCGCGCTGCTTGCTGGAAGCCATGAGCATGGAAAAGCCCGTGCTGACCACCAACAGCGTAGGCTGCCGCGAGACGGTAGATGAAGGGCTGAACGGCTTGCTCGTCGCCCCCCGAAACGTGGAAGTGCTGGCCGAAGCCATGCAAATACTGGCCACCTTACCCCCCGAAAAACTTCGCGCGATGGGCCTTCACAGCCGCCAGAAAGCAGTGGCTGAGTTCAGCGATGAGGTGGTGTTACCACAGTTTTTGGCC
>JAYSUY010000033.1:0-6740 GCA_043718855.1 Saprospiraceae bacterium
TGAAGAACCGCCACTTTTTAAGGCACACGACAAAATGTCGAATGACCGCCCTACTCCCCCTTCTGCAATTTGCTATTCTTCCGGCTGTAAGCGAAGTACACGATCAAGCCGAGCACCATCCAAGCGAAAGCGGCTTTCAGCGTGAAGGGGTCAATGGCGACGATCATGCCCAAGCAGATACCCGCACCGAGTATCGGCACTAACGGCACCAGCGGGGTGCGGAAAGGCCGCTCTTGGCCAGGGTTGTTGCGGCGCAGCACCCACACCCCGATGCTCACTAATACGAAGGCCAGCAGCGTACCGAATGAAGTGAGATCGCCCGCCATGCTGCCCGGAACGAAGGCGGCAAACAGCCCGACGAAGAGGAACAAAATCATGTTGGACTTGTACGGCGTGCGGAAGCGCGGGTGCAGTTCGGAAAACACCTTGGGAATGAGGCCGTCGTTCGCCATCGAGTAGAACACCCGGCTTTGGCCCAGCAACATGACCAAAATCACGGAAGAGAAGCCCGCCAGAATGGCCACCGTGACCAAAGTGCCGAGCCACTCATAGCCCTTCATGTACGTCTCGATGGCGTAAGTGACGGAGGCTTCTTTGCCAGCGATTTTGAACTCCGTCCAGTTGGCTACGCCCGTGAGGACGTGCGAGAACAGGATGTACAGCACCGTGCAGATCGCCAGCGAACCGAGAATGCCAATGGGCATATCGCGCTTCGGGTTCTTGGCTTCCTGCGCCGCTGTGGACACCGCATCGAAGCCGATGAAGGCAAAAAACACGATGGCCGCGCCGCCCAGCACGCCGCCGTAGCCCCAGGTGTTCCAAGCGACGTGTGCATCTCCGCCACCAAAACCCTTAGGGATAAAGTACGGGTCGTGGTTGCCCGATTTGATGAAACTCCAACCTACTGCAATGAAAATCAAGACGATAGACACTTTCACGAACACGATGACCATGTTGACCATAGCCGACTGTTGGGTGCCGCGAATGAGCAGCAGGGTGAGCAGCAACAGGATGATGAGCGACGGTGCGTTGATGATGCCCGTTTGGATTCCCACTAAGGATTGCAGCGCGGCAGGCAGCCCCTGAAACTGCTCATCGCTGAGCAGCAGCATGCCCTTTTTTGCTTTGAGCGCCAAGTCCGCCGGGAATTGGGCGATGGCATCTCCGACCACTTTGTACTCGGTTTCCAACGGCGAGTGGCACCATTCGTAGGGTATCGCCCCGCCCAACAGGTTGTTCAAATATTCGCTCCAAGCGATGGACACGGTGGCCGCGCCCAGGGCATATTCCATGATGAGCGCCCAGCCGATGATCCAAGCAGCCAACTCGCCCAGCGTAGCGTAGGAGTAGGTGTAGGCACTGCCCGCGATGGGGATCATGGCCGCAAACTCGGCGTAGCACAGGCCCGCGAACGCGCAGCCGACCGCTGCTACGATGAAAGACAAAGTGACGGATGGGCCAGCCGCCGATGCAGCAGCGTCAGCCGTCCGCACAAAAAGGCCGGCCCCGATGATGGCCCCGATGCCGAGGGCCACGAGGTTGTACACGCCGAGCGTCCGTTTCAGCCCTTTTTCAGAGTCGTCGGCTTGCGCCAGCAGTTGCGACAGGGGCTTTTTTATCCAAAGATTAGCCATAGAATGTTAGAGTGGTAAGTGTTGAGTGATAAGCGTTGAGAGTTAGGCCAGTCAGGTTCGGGGGCCAAGATAGAGCGGTTTTGCAATTTGCCATTTTTGATTTGGGCGATTGCTGCGAAAGCAGAATGGCAGATACTCAATGCGCTGCTCGCCGAGACAAGAATGGGATACGGATCGGGCGGATTAGATGGTTAGACACGGGTTTTTGATTTATTGCTGCTGAAAAAATCCGTGTCCATCCGCCTGATCTGTTCAATCCGTGTCCCATTGTTGACATACAGGGTCGCATACTCACTTTTCCAACTCCGCGACTTTTTCCAGCAGCCACTTTTTGGCTGTCGGGTTTTTACTCGTATTCACCTTCGTCTTGAAGGCGGCCACCGCTTGCGACGAAGCCACACTGAGCGCGGACAGTTTTTTCAGGTAGTTGAGGAAGTTGATGTACTCGCGCTTCAAGTCTTTTGAAATCAGTTTGTTGCGCCGCACATAAATCTTGAAACTGTCCATCAGCGAGTCCATCGCCATTAGTTCGTCCAGTTCGTAGTATGTGCGCAGCAGCAACATCTTGGAACCCAGTGCATACACCACATCGCTGTACTCCACATTGCGGAGCAGCTCGATGACCGCTTGGTGCTCTTTTTGGTGAAAGTAAAGCGTGGCGAGGTTGAAAGTGCGGGCGTTTTCGCGGATGTTGGAAGGCAGGTAGCCTACGTAGTCTCGGATGAACGCCTCGGCCCAGTTGTACTCCCCTAAGTTGAGGGCAATCGTGATCATATTTTTGAACACGCCCTCCGACAAAGCGTTGTTTTCCAGCAAGATGCCGAGTCGGATAATGCTGTTGAAAACACGGAATAATATTGGGTAGTAATCCGTGCGACCCTGATTGATCTTCAGGGCGCAGTAGTTCTGAGCGATGTGGTGGCATTCCCTCAGGTCCTCCTTCGTCAGTTCAGGGGCGTAGCGTTCCAAGTCGTGGAGCAGCGCCTGAAAGTGTGCCTCCTCGCCCGGCTCCTCCACACATCGGGCGGCGTTTTTGTAAATTGCCAAGAGCGGCACCTGCTGGTAGCGCGGCTCATCGAGTTGCTCCCAAAAACCGGGCGGCATCGGCACCTCGCGCTCAGCCACCCGCACCTTGCGGAACATCAGCCAAGCCATGTGCATCTTCAGTTTTTGCACCACATAAAACACGTCTAGAAACTCGCTGGCCGGCAGCAGTTTCTCCAAGTAATCGGCCGTAGACACCGACTTGGCAGACCGCGAAAACGAATTCCAGTGCATCTGGAACTGGGCCAGATAGTGTTCTGGCGATTTGCCTGCCGCCTCGTCGAGCGATCGCTGAATCTGCCGCTCCACCCCCGCCAAGTGTTTTTTGAGTTCCGGTTTGTCCAGCACTTTTTGCAGCGCCAGCGCCTCGGCGAGCGGGTCTTGGTGGCGCTGATCCTCCAACAAAAACCGCAGCGCGAGTTGGGTCAGTACCGAAGTCAGGCGGCGCAGCGCCGTGTCGTCGTATTTTTTTTCGGGAAAAAGAGCGGCCCACACCGAGGCTTTGTCCAGCGCGGCAGCCACCTCGTCGCCCTTGCGGAGGGCATCGTTGAGGAGATCGAACAGGTGTAGCACATCGTCGTCCTCATTGAACCAAGGCGAGCGCAAGAACCTCCTCAGCCGGTTTAGTTCGACTTTGGAGAGCGTTTGAAGCAAAGAAAGTGACTTAGAGCCAAGCATTTTAACGTGTTGAAAATCAGTTTTTTGGAAAATAAAAGCCCAAAATATTTTCTTGGGCAAGTTAGAGAAAATGTTTCCGAACAGCAGAGCAATGAGGCGCAATCTTTGTACCATGAATTGAAGTGCGCCTATTGTTCGCGCCACCAGATGCTTGCAACCAACTACCACACCACCTGCTATGCTACACCGCCTACACTACCTGACGCTTGTTTTTGCCCTGATTGCCTTCCTTGACCATGCCGCTGCCCAGCAGTGCAATCGGACAGGCTGGGTGGCCAGCACCCTGCCGGGTTGCGGGGCCGTCATCGTGGATCAAAGTACTGGCGAGTCGCTGCGGGCGGTATCGGGTGCCGACCTACTGATAGGCGGTCAATATTTGCGGTTCAGCGCAGCCCCAGCATTCCCGTCGGGTGTTTGCCCAGCCAACACCAGTATTCCCACCGTCGCACTCACCTGTGTGAGCGACACGCTGTCCTGTGTGGCCAAGTTTGACTACGCCCCCGGCGGCGACAAAACCCTGAGTCGGGTATTTGAGGCCCGAATTGTGGACGAAGCGCAGCAGCACTGCACCTGGGATTTTGGCGACGGCCACACTGCTACCGGCAAAGGCGTGACCCACCTGTTCAGCAAGTCGGGCGTTTACGAGGTCTGCCTTTCTGTGAAAGACAAGTGGGGGTGCGCCGCCCAAGAATGTCGCAAAGTAGCCGTCGGCGAGGGTTCCTCGCTCACCTGCGGCTACGGCCTTGCGGCTACGGCAGTGGGCAAAAATTTGCAAGGCAAATTGGTGCCACAAGGCCCTGCTGCTGGCGAGTTGCTGCTGGTGCAGTGGCGGCTCAGCAAGCACAGCGAAGTGCTGGCAGAAACCCCTTCACTGTTTTACCAATTGCCTGCCTACGGCACCTACATCGTGTCTGCTGAATACACGACACGTCAGCCCGACGGCTCCATCTGCAACTCCTCTGCCAGCCAACAACTCCTCGTCATCGAATCGACGGTCTGCGACCGACCCTCGTTGGCCGACCCCGCCGCCATCTGCACTCCTCAAAATGCTCCCGTATGCGGTTGCGACAACAAGACTTACGAAAACGAATGTGAGGCGATAGCAGCTGGTGTATCCAACTGGTGGGCAGGCACTTGCGAAAATATGCATGGCCCATGCGTAGCCCAATTGGAAGCCCAAGTGCTGGTGGGCAGCCCGATAAGTGGCTTTTTTACCCGCTTCCGCAACCTATCAAGCGGCAGCTATGTGTTCGCGCAATTGGATTTTGGTGATGGCAGCCCGCTGTGGCGAGGTACACTGGTGGACAGCATTGTTGACCACCTGTACCCAAGCGGGGGCATCTACCGGGCCAACCTCACCGTGTGGTCGCCGGGATTAAAAGACCACATCTCCTCTGCCACCCAACTGGTCGTGACCGATGCGCTGCAACTCACCGAAGGCCACCTGCCGCCTGGCACCGACTATGTGCTGCCCGGCGACGCGAACGGCGACAAAAAAGCCAACGTGTACGACCTGCTGAACATCGGGGTGGGGCAGGATATACTGGGCGGGGTCCCTCGCCCCGATGCCCACACGGCCTGGGTGCCACAGTTTTCACCCAACTGGTCAGATGCAGTAGCCGGAAAAGTCAATTTCAAGCACCTCGACTGTGACGGCAACGGTACCGTGAACGACTCCGATGCGGATGTGATCGAGCAACACTATCAGGCCATTGACCCAAAAAAAATGACTTGGACACCTCAAGCACCCCAAGTCAGGGTTGCCCTGAAAGGCCCAGACACCATCAAGATCAACCCACTGATTCCTGCTACATTCGAACTCAAAGCCGACGTACTGGTGGGCAGCCCCACCGAGCCTGTGCTCGGGCTGTATGGCTTAGCCTTCGCGCTGCAATACCCCGAGTTTGTCAACCACGATCCCGAAACCGCTCTTTCTGCCGAACTTTTTGGCAACAACCACCGTCTGTGGCAGCCGCGTGACAACTATAGCCGCCGCCAATTGGACATGGGTCTGGTGAAAACCAACCACCAGACGATATCGGGATACGGTAAAATAGCCGAGGTCACCTTCACTTGGGAGTACATCATCATCATCGATGTGATCGCCCGCGAGGAGTTGAAGATCGTACCCTTCGTGGTGCCAGTCACCGGCATTCGCGGCATCGATGCGAAGGGCTATCCAAAAGAACTTTCCGTACCAGCAGTGCTCGATACCGTGTGGATCAAAATAGACGACGGCATCAGCCCAACAAACCAGCCGGACCTCTCAGCCCGCGTGGCGCTCTACCCCAACCCGGCTACCGATGAGGCACTGCTTTACACCGGCGACTTACGGGTAGAAAGCATCGAAGCCGTCAACCTGCTCGGCCAAGTGCTGCACACTCTGGCACCGACTGACCGGACTGTGCAGCGGTTCAACGTAGCGGCTTGGCAGCCGGGGTTGTACACCCTGCGCATACAAACCGATCAGGGTATGGTGGAAAAACGCTTGATGGTGGCAGATTGACCTGCTTGTGGTGTCCTCGGCAAAAATTTACGACCGCCCGGTGCTTGTGGCATCGGGCGATCGTAAATTTTTGCCTTTTTTCGCTTGCTTTTTGCCCTTTTTGCCCCTTGCTTTTTGTCCCTTGCCCCTTGCCCTTTGTCCTTTTTGCCTCAACCCTCCGCCCACACCACCACGCCAACCTTGTTGATATACCGCCATTTCCCCTGCTGAGTCACCCAAGCCAGCCCGTCGCGGAACGGCGCAGCAGCATCAAAAGTGGCTGAAATGTCCACTTGGCCCTCTGTGTTGATGTACCCCCAGCGGCCGTTGGTGCGCACCTGTGCCAGCCCTTCGGAAAATACGCCAGCATCCTCGAACTTGGGCATCACCGTCAATCGGCCTGTCTTGTCCATGTACCCGTAGGCACCGTTGATTTCAGCCAAAGCCAGCCCCTCGCCAAAGTCGCCCGCCAGATCAAACATCGGCTCAATGGCAACCTCCCCCAGTTGGCTCACAAAACCATATTTTCCTGATTTACAGGCCAGTGCCATGCCATCAAAAAATATTCCCTCCGCAAAACCCGGCACAGGATCAAACTGTGGGGACACCAGAATTTGCCCAGAACGATCAATCAATCCCCACCGTCCGGTGAGGCCCACCACCGCGACATTTTCCTGAAATGGCTGAGCGGCATCCCATGTAGGCGGCAGCACAAATTGCCCAGCAGTATCCACAAAGCCCCACTTGCCGCCCACCGAAGCGGGTGCTAAACCGCCCCGAAACCCGCCAGCAGCCTCGAACATGGGCTGGATCACGAACCGTCCCTGCGGGCCGATAAACCCCACCCGCCCGTTGAAGCGCACCCAAGCCAGCCCCTCGCTGAAATCGCCAGCCTCCTC
>JAYSUY010000321.1:0-5243 GCA_043718855.1 Saprospiraceae bacterium
CCATCTCGTCCAGCACACGCATAGCTTCTGCAAACCCATCGGCCTTTTTCAGCAGGTGGCCATAGGTTACATTGTTGGGCTGAATGCTTCCTTCTTTCATTATCTTGAGTACATGGCGAGCATCTTTTAAATTTGTAAGCTTAGAAATCAAGGTAGTGTATGTGATGGTGTCTGGAGTGATCTGTTTGTCTTTTAGAGATTGAAGAATGAATTTACAGTCGGGGAGCGAAAGCATGAAAAACTCCCGGTGCAAAAAGGTATTTGCTTCCTTTGTTTTTTGATCTTTGGAGCGACCTTTTGAGTCCAATCTTTCCAAAGCCGCCCTGACTTTGCTTATATTGGAAGGCAGATCAATCCTGGTTATAGTATTCGATTGGGAAGATAAAATTTGCTCCATGTGCTGCATTTTATCTTCCCAACCTTTGAAAAATATGGTGGGCGAGTGCGTGACTGCCACCACTTGGCAAGCACTGTTGAGATCACGGATGAGGCGGATGAGATTGCGCTGCCATTCGATGTGCAGGGAAATCTCCGGCTCGTCCATGAGCAGTATCCAAGGCTTCCCATCTTGAAGCATGACGCTGAGCAGGATGTAGAAAACCTGTTTCTCTCCCGAAGACAATTTGTCATGGGTCAGTTCATACGACTGGCCGGAGAGATTGAACCTGAAACTGTCCTCCGACAAGGTCTTGCCGGTTTCTTTAAAAAGTTCGTTGACCATTTTGACAAACAGCCTTTGTTTGCCAAATACCTTTTCCCGTTCTTCCAGTGAAGGCATTGGCTCTGATTGATAAAACAGGTCTTGTATTTTTTGTAACAGACTGTTTTTGTATTTTTGAAAAGGCAGTTGGAGGTCGCCTATCAGTTTGTCCAATGAGCTGCTGATGTCGAAAGTGCTGATCTTGGAAATATTGAGGCTCCAATCTTCTATATCGAGTGGTGTCCTTTCTCCAGAAGAATTCATATGGACAAACCTGTCCCCTTCCATCTCAATGAGCATTTCATCAATCAAGCCGAATTGCAACTTTGCTTCATCACTGATGAGCGGCTGTAGTGCTTCGTAGATCAAATTGATCACCGTTGACTTCCCTGACCCATTGGCACCGACCAAGACGTTCACATCTGGGTCAAATTGCCATTTTATGCTGCCTTTTTGCCAGAGTTTTTTTATTTCTACGCTCTTGATTTTCATAATTCTTGAATTTGACCTGCAAATATCAACTTGGATATTTGAACCGATTGGCAAAAGTTTGGAGGCCAATCATCCTCGTGTATAGTTGGGTGACTCTCTGGTAATGATGATGTTGTGTGGGTGGCTCTCGTTCATACCCGCGTTGGTGATTTTCACGAACTGCGCTTTTTCCTGCAACTCCTCCACCGTGCGTGCTCCGCAGTAGCCCATGCCCGCCCGTAGGCCGCCGATGTACTGCACCATCACCTCCTGCAGAGTGCCTTTGTACGGCACCCGGCCTTCGATACCTTCGGGTACGAGTTTTTTGATATCGTCCTCCACGTCCTGAAAGTAGCGGTCTTTAGAGCCGAGTTGCATGGCAGCAATGCTGCCCATACCGCGATAGGATTTGAATTTGCGCCCGTCGTAGAGGATGGTTTCGCCGGGGGCTTCCTCCACACCAGCGAACAGTGAGCCAGCCATGATGGTACTCGCACCGCCAGCCAGCGCCTTCACAATGTCGCCCGTGTAGCGGATGCCGCCGTCGCCGATGATGGGTACACCGGAGCCTCGGATGGCCTCGGCGGCGTTGTGAATGGCCGAAAGTTGCGCCACGCCCACGCCCGCCACGATGCGGGTAGTGCAGATGCTACCGGGGCCTACGCCGACTTTCACACCATCAACGCCAGCATCCACGAGAGCCTTCGCGCCGCCGCCAGTGGCGACGTTGCCGCCGATGATTTGCAGGGTTGGATACTTGGTTTTCAAGTGTTTAACTACATCCAACACGCCCTGCGAGTGACCATGCGCGGTGTCTACACACACCACGTCAACACCTACAGCGACGAGTGCGGCTACTCGTTCGTCCGTATCTTGGGTAACGCCAACTGCAGCGCCTACCACGAGGCGGCCAAATGAATCCTTGCAAGCCTGGGGAAAATTGACCCCCTTCATAATGTCCTTGTAGGTGATGAGGCCGATCATGTGAAACTGATCATCCACCACTGGCAACTTCTCGATTTTGCGGCGTTGGAGGATGTCGCGGGCCTGCTCTAAGGTGGTGCCTTTCGGGGCAGTGATGAGGTTCTTCTCCGTCATCAGGTCGCGCACGAGGCGGTTGAGATCGGTCTCGAAGCGGAGGTCGCGGTTGGTGAGGATGCCCACGAGTTTGCCCTGATGGTCAGTGATCGGGATGCCGCCGATGCTGTACCTCCGCATCAAATCCAGTGCTTCGGAGATGCGGGCTTCGGGGTGGAGCGTCACGGGGTCGAGGATCATGCCAGCCTCGGAGCGCTTCACTGCCCGCACCTGATCGGCTTGGTCGGCGATGCTCATGTTCTTGTGGATCATGCCGATACCACCCTGTCGGGCGATGGCGATGGCCAAGTTTTTGTCCGTCACGGTGTCCATTGCTGCGGACACTACGGGGACGTTCAGGCGCAAATTGCGCGTGAGTTGTGCTGAAATGTCCACTTCTCGTGGTAAAACGTCGCTATAAGCGGGGACGAGCAGAACGTCGTCGTAGGTGAGCGACTCGCCGATGAATTTCGGCTGCGCTGCGGCAGTACGGTGTGTTTCCATGCGCAAAGGTCGAAAGAAGCCCGAAAAGAGGAAGCGGTGTTGTAGAAATTTTTTTCTTCCGTGTTGTTCCAAGCCGCTTTGTCTTTCTGACGGAAACCGCCCACGCCACTCAGATGCAGACGGACTCGTCGGACGATTTTGATTCGTCCGACGAGTCGTCTCCAGTGTCCTCAGTCCACCACCATCTTCTTGGTCGCTGCTCCGGTACCCGTGTTGCCGCTCCTACGACTCCCGCTTCCGCACCATCGTCAAAATAGTCGCCACTGCCACCGTCTCCCCTGTCTCGTCGTACACATCCACTAACCACTTCACGATGCCTCGCGGGATCGTTCCAACAGATACCGGGCTATTGCTCTCCTCTCCTTCGGAGGGGCTGGGGGAAGCCGTTTCCTGTTCAATTTTTTCTTTCACCGTCAGCCGCACCCCGATGGTCATGCCTGGGTACACAGGTTTGGTGAAGCGGCACTCGTCCAAGCCGTAGTTGAGCAGCACGGGGCCTTTTTTCGCATCCACGAAGAGGCCGGCGGCTTTGGCGAGCACGAAATAACCGTGCGCTACCCTACCCTGAAATGGTGTGCCTTCCAGTGCGGTCGCATCCATGTGGGCGTAAAAATTGTCGCCGCTCACGTTGGCGAAGTTGTGGATATCTGCCTCAGAGACAGTGTGTTTGGCGGTGACGAGCGTCTCGCCGACAAACAAATCCTCGAAGTATTTTTTGAACGGGTGGACGGGCGTTTCGGTCTGTTGGCCACCCGGCTGGTACTGGTTGGTCACCGCCGTCAGGTCGGTCGGGTGGCCCTGTATGGCGGTACGCTGCATGAAGTGGAGCACACCGCGCATTCCGCCCATCTCCTCTCCCCCACCCGCTCTGCCCGGGCCGCCGTGTACCAGCGTGGCGAGCGGCGAGCCGTGCCCAGTGCTTTCTTTGGCGGAGCTGCGGTTGAGGATGTGGATGCGCCCGTGGAAAGCCCCGGCTTCGAGCACATACTCGCGCATAGTGCGGGGATCATGGGTGCAGATGGTGCTGACGAGTGAGCCTTTGCCCATGTTGGCGAGTTCGATGGCTTCGGGGAGCGAGGCGTAGGGCATGAGGGTGGAAATCGGGCCGAAGCATTCCGTTTCGTGGGTCAGTTTTTGGGTAAATGGCCGCTCATTCAGGAGCAAAATAGGCGGAATGAAAGCCCCTGCTTCGCGCTTCGCGCCAAGGATTTCAAACTGGCTTAGGTCGCCGAAGGCGACGCTGGTTTCAGTTTTCAGAATGTCCAACTGGGCGTGTACGCGGTCGAGTTGCTGGCGGTTGATGAGTGCGCCCATGCGCACGCCGTCTACCGCTGGATCGCCGATGGTGGTCTGTGCCAGTGCTTTCGACAGGGCTTTTTGCACTTCGTCAAGGAAGTTTTTGGGTACGATGATGCGGCGGATGGCGGTGCATTTTTGCCCGGCTTTGGTGACGATCTCGCGGCGGCACTCTTTGATGAAAATGTCAAATTCGGGGGTGCCAGGTACGGCATCTTCGCCCAAAATGGCGGCGTTCAGCGAGTCGGCTTCCATCGTGAACGGCACGGAGTGCTGGATGATAGCAGGCGTGGTGCGGAGTTTTCGGCCCGTTTCGGCGGAGCCGGTGAAGGTGGCAACATCTTGGCTTTCCACAAAATCGAGGATGCCGCGCCCGGTGCCGACGATGAGTTGTAGTGCGCCTTCGGGCAAAATACCGGATGCGATGATGTCGCGAAACATGGCCTCGGTGAGATAAGAGGTTTGTTCTGAGGGCTTTACCACAGCGGGCATTCCGGCCATCAGGTTGCATCCTACTTTTTCGAGCATCCCCCAGATGGGGAAGTTGAAGGCGTTGATGTGGACGGCTACCCCGCGTTTAGGCGTGAGGATGTGGTGGCCTACGAAGGTGTTTTCTTTGGATAGCCGGATGGTTTCGCCCTCGACGTGGTAGGTTTCGTTGGGGAATCGGCGGCGCAGGCTGGCGTTGGCGAAGAGGTTGCCGATGCCGCCCTCAATGTCCACCCAAGAGTCGGCGCGAGTGGCTCCGGTCTTGTGGCTAACCGCGTAGTACTGGTCTTTTCGCTCCATGAGATAAAGGGCCAGGGCCTTGAGCATTCGCCCGCGCTCTTGAAAAGTGAGGCGGCGCAGGGCGGGGTTGCCGACCGTGCGGGCGTAGTGTAGAATTTCACCATAACTTAATCCATCGCTGTGGACGCTGCCGATAATTTCACCTGTGATGGCATGGTATTGGAAGAGCGGGTCGCCGGTGCCGGGCTGCCATTGACCGAGGACGTAGTGGTGGAGTGGTTGCATGGTTAGTTAACGATGAAGTATGAACGATGAGGTATGAACGCCCACGACGCAGCACGAGCGACGTGGACGGTTTCCGAAAGGATGACAAAGCGACGTGTTCTGAGCGACAAAGGTAGTTTTTGCACCGCGCTGAGGGGTGGTTGTTGAAGCGTTCATAGTTCCTCGTTTATAGTTCATCGTT
>JAYSUY010000322.1:0-15823 GCA_043718855.1 Saprospiraceae bacterium
AACGTGATCATGCCGGTAGGCATGATGTTGACGCTCAAGCCATTTTTGCACACTACGGTAGGTGCTTTGCAATCTTTTACCACAAAAGTGTACTCGCAAACTTGCTCGTTGCCGCAACCGTCATCGATGATCCACTTGATTTTGTGGGTACCGTAGGGCAGTTCTGGCACAGTGTATTGTGTGGGCGACTGGATGGTGTTCCAGCGTACAGCAGCGGTCTTTTTGTTGCCGTCAACGGTAGTTTGCAGGGCAAACCGGTATTTTTGGTTGAACGGTACAGCACGCTCGTCAAATGCGCGGGCAGTGCCGCCCAAGAAGTTCGGGCTGGCTGAGTTGTCGTAGATGATCGTGTTGGCATCGGGCAGGTTGGTGCTGCTCAGTACCGATTCCATCGATCCATTGCCATCCAGATCAAGGAAGAGCAAGAAACGGATGCCCACGTTGGCACCAGAGCAAGCATCGGTACCCGTGATCTTCAAGTCAGCCGGACCTTCGCAGAGGTCGTGGCTGCTGATGGTGTTGTCAAACCAGTACGACTCGTTCCACAGTGCGCCGTTGTTGGGTGTCAGGTCGCAGAAATTGACCGGGCTAACTGGGCAGTTGTCGAACGTAGGCTTCTGTTGGTCAACGACTTTGATGATTTGCTTGTACGAGTATCCGTTGGTGGTCATGCTCCAAAAAGTGGAGTAATCCGTCTGCGCTGCACCTGGTGACACGGCCACACGGGTAGCCGTCCAGGGAGCGGCGATCACGTTCGGGTTGGAACTGGAAGATATCACCGGGCCGGGCAGGTTGCTCGGGTGGTTGACCGTCGCGTTGGGGTTCGGGTTGGGTACGATGGTCACCGGGAGGTTGGCATTGTAAGCGCACCAGTTGATGATGCGCCATGTGCGCTCGATTTTGTAGCAAGCGTCAGGCACTACAGTGAACACCTCATCGGTAAACGATACGCCCAGAAGTTCGCAATCTTTTCCGAAAAATGTAGGCTGCCCGAAGGTGCCAGTGCCATCGCAGGTGGTCAGCACACGGTCGTCTGGGAAGCGCACGAAGTAATCCTGCTCGTAGTTAACAAACACGCGCTGAGTGCATTGGCTGCTGAGGCCACCACAATCAAACACCCGGAAAGTGCGGGTGATGGTACCTCGGTTGCAGAGCGTATCGAACAGCGAGTAGTTGGCCGAAGCGGTGATGGTATCAATGCAGCAATTGTCTGTGCCTGTGGCCATGCCGTAAGCCCAAAGCGAAGGATCAAAGTTTTCGCAGCTCACCGTTGTGGTAGGTGGTGCTTGACAAGTGGGCTTGAGTTTGTCTTCCACCAGTACGCGCACCATGCAATCGTTGGAGTGGTATTCTTCAAAATCGATGTCAACTGGACCTGCTGGCACATCCACATCATACACGCGCAGGATGACGAGGATGGTGTCGCCAATGTCTTCGCAGCAAAATTTTACCTGATCGTGGAATTGGTTGTTGCTCTGGCATCCGTTCGCATTCATACGGCGAGCCTTGAAATGCACGGCAGAGCAGTTGTCGTAAGATCCGTCGTCGAAGGTTATGGCATTGATCAGCGACATACCATTCACGCCGAGGGCCACTTTCGTCCACAGGTCGCAAGCCACCGTAGGCGGCGTACCGTCTTCCACCGTGAGGTCAAACACACAGGTGGAGGTGTTGCCACAGTCATCGGTGACGATGTAGGTGATTTCGGTCGTGCCCAGTGGCAAATTGATGGCAATGCCCAACACACCGAGCGTGTCAGGATTCCACAGGTTGTTGCCGGGGAAAGTGGTGAGCGACCCCGTGATGGAGTAATTGCCGCTACCCGTACTCCACTGCGCTGTGATGGAGGCAATCTGCGAACACTCGTCCGAGATGATTACATCTGGCAGGTTGATGTCGCCTTCGCAGTCGTTGGGGTTGGTGCTCACCGTCAGGTCATCTGGGCAAGCCACGTCTGGGCCAGCATCGTCGAGCACCTTAATGAGTTGGATGTGCTTGCGCGGATTTTGGTTCGGCGGGTTTGGATTGGTGGGCAAGCACCAGTCGAGCACCGTCCAGGTGCGGAGTATTTTGTAAGTACCATCGCACACCGGGAGGGTCTGGTCTTCGAAGATCACGCTCAATTCGCAGGCTGCTTGGCCGGGGAAGAGCGGGAATGAGAGGCCGAAATCGCTGATGTGCGGCACACCCGTGTTGGAGGGAGCAGTGTCCGGGTTATCACAACCCACCGTTGCATCAACCGGGAATACTACTGCGCTCGCATTGCGGCGGTTGAGGTAGATGTATTGGGTGCAGGTGGAGTAGTTGCCGCTGGGGTCAGTGGCCGTCCAGATGCGCTTGATGTAAGCACTGACACCGGTTTTGCCGTTGATGCTGGCGTTGCAAGCCAAGTCAACCCAAGTGTCGAAGTAAGTGAGCGTGAAGCTGCTGCAATTCTCGTCCACCGTTGGGTAGGACTGGGCGATATCGAGTACATCGAGCAGATAAAGCGGTGTGTAAGTGGTGATTGCACAGGAAATATTGATGTCCTGACAGTTCACCACTGGCGCGAGTTTGTCTTCCACATGGACGTTGCCAATGCAAAGATTGCCGGAGATCAGGTCTTTCACCCGCACTTGGAGGGTCTGGTTGATGTGGTTGCTGTTGACAATGGCCGGCACCCACACACCGCTGATCTTCATCTGGACGATCAAGTTGCCGTTCGGGCAACCACCGCCTTCCAGAAGCATGTCGGGTAGAATTTCGACTTCACAATCGTCGTCGAGTGATAGTTGGACTAGGTTGTTGCAGACTAAAACGCATTGAGCGGATGCTTGGGACGCGACCGAAAAGGCGATGACCAGTGCAAAAAGCCAGCTCCAAGTATTTGAAAATGGAGTAGAGTTTGACTTCCTCATAAGATTAAGAAAAAATTTTGTTTGAAGAAATATATCGACAGTACAACTTCAAAAACAATGCCTCACTGCCTCTGCTGTCAAATGAATTTGACGGTTTGACAAAAAATAACATTTGAAGGTTAAGGTTTGGTGGCTGGTTTTGGGTTGTCAGACGTGAACACCACAGCGACGTGTTCCGAGATGCAGGGTTTGACTGGAAATGAAAATCTGCAAAGCCCACCATGCCCACTTGCCGACCTTTGCAGCACCAATCCAATAACCAAGAACCGACCACTAAGTACCACGACACAAATGTATCGCAAAGGCGCAAAATTTTGATTTTGAATACTTTGCGCCTTTGCGAGATAACCTAAACTAATTTTAGCGAGCCACTTAACAACCAACATCCCGTATCCAGCATGACCATCCAGCAAGCACAACTTACCGTAGATGAATGGATTCGCAGCATCGGCGTGCGCTATTTTCACGAACTGACCAACACCGCCGTCCTCATGGAGGAGGTAGGCGAAATGGCCCGCCTCATGGCCAGGCTCTACGGCGAGCAGTCATTCAAAACGCCCGCCGAGGCCGCCGATGCCCCGGCACAACTGGCCGACGAAATGGCCGACGTGCTGTTCGTACTCATCTGCCTCGCCAACCAAACGGGCGTGGACCTCACCGATGCGCTCCACAAAAATTTGGACAAAAAAACGCGGCGCGACGCGACGCGGCACCTGAACAACGAGAAGCTGAGGTGAGCCGTCAGCGCAGCAGGAAGGTCTCCATGCTTCCCTTGCCCTTGATTTCGATGAACCCGCGCGACTCGAATGCGTAGCGGTCGCGCAAGCGGTCGTACACCCGCCGCGTGGTGTGTACGGCATCGGGCAGGCCACTCGATTCCATACGCGAGGCGGTGTTCACCGTGTCGCCCCAGAGGTCGTAGATGAAGCGTTTTTCACCGATCACGCCAGCCACTAACGGCCCGGTCTCGATGCCCATGCGGAACGACACGCGCTCGCCTGCGAACTCGCTGGCCTGCATTTCAGCCAGTATATCGCGGGCCATTTCGACGGTTTTTTCCAAGTGGTCGGGGGCCGGGTGCGGCACCCCAGCGACGGCCATGTAGCAGTCGCCGATGGTTTTTATTTTTTCCAGCCCGTGCTTGGTGGTGAGCGCGTCGAAGCGGGTGAAGATGTCATTGAGTATGCCCAAAAGTATCGCCGGTGGCTGGCGGACGGCCATTTGGGTGAAGCCCACGATGTCGATGAAAATGACTGAGGCTTCATCGAAGTGGTCGGCGATGCTGTGCTGCCCGCTTTTGAGGCGCGAGGCGATTTCGACAGGCAGGATGTTGAGCAACAGGGCTTCACTCTTGGTTTTTTCCCGTTCCAAGTCGCGGAACAGTTTTCTTTTCTGGGTCAACTGCCGCCAGGCGAAAGCCGCCAAACCCAAAAAAAACACCATCATCACACCCGCCAGCATCGCTACCCGACCTTGCTGTTGACTTTGTCGCTCAGCTTCCCCCACTTCTTTTTGGTATCGCTCTGCCTCGACCGCGATGCCCAGTTGCGCTGCTTTTTTGCCTTCATTTTCTTTAAAAAGTGTGTCTGAAAGGGCACTTGCCAAGCGCAAGCAAGTCAAGGCCGCGTAGGGGTCGCCTAATTTTTCGTAGCAATTGGCCAGCAATTGATTGGCTTTCAATTGCATTTGTAGGCTAAACCGGGTCGGCAGCGAATCGAATAGGCTCCGCGCTGAACGCAAGTGAGGCACCGCTTCTGCCCACAGCTTCGTCGCGGTGAAATATTCTCCTGCACAAAGTCGGCTCGTCGCTTGCTCCACATAGTAAAACCCTTTGTACCCAGATGATGCTTGCAGGGCTTTTTCCATGTAGAATCGGGCAGAATCCAAGGCGCCATGCCGCAGATGAAAATTGCCCAGCCCTGAGTAAGCATTCGCCAAGGTTCCTCGATGCTGGTTGGTTTCTGCCTGCGTGAGCAACTTGCGCAGGTAAAAAAGGGCCGAGTCTGTTTGGGCAGACTGCTCAAAAATGTCAATAAAGACATCGTAGTCAGAAGTGTATGCTGGCTTCTGATTGGTTTTCTCAAAAAACTGGATGGCCCTACGGAGCCAATGCTCGGCAGAATCCAATTTGTTTTCCGCTTTGTAAACCGAGGATACACCGTGAAGGAACATGTATTTCAACTCCCAGTTTGTGGTGGTATCTGCTATAGGCTGTGCTTGCCGTATCTGTTGCCAAGCAAGCGCGGGATTGCCATAGAAAACGAAGGAGTTGCACAACATCAAGGTGCTTTGGGCCGATCGAACTGGGTCCTTCGCCCGCTCTGCCAATTCGACCTCAAACCGCTGCATATCAATTGATCTTTGCACCATCCTCGTCAGCGCGTAGTGGTTGCGCATAGTGTTGGTGTAGCGGTAGTACTCCTGAGAAATATGCTTTGATTGGCGCATCAACTGCACGATCGTGTCCGTGATCGAAGGGCTGCTGCGGTCTATAGCCGAGTCGGGCATCTCCCTGAATCGAACGAAGTGGAATTCAATCTGCTGTTCCACATGGCCTTGGGCTTTTGCGGTAACCAAAGCCTCTGGTATCAGTGAAAGGTAGTACGCCTTGTCCTCGGGTTTTTTGGGGTGGGCCGCGCAGTAGTCTTCCATCCGATAGAGCAGTTCGGCCCGTAGAGTTGGCGAGAGTTGCTCGTGTCGCAGCCGATAGAGCAGCGAATCGTTGAGATGGCGGGATTCAGCCTCTGTTTGGGCAAAGCCGATGTGTTGAGCAAAGAAGGTGGTGGCCCAAAGAAGAGTGTGCCTGAATACCAATCTCATGCCCGCGTGATTTTTGCCCCAATTGCGTTCAGCCGCTGGTCGATGTGCTGATACCCCCGGTCAATCTGGTGTACGTTGTGGATGATGCTCGTGCCTTTGGCCGAGAGCGCGGCGATGAGCAGCGCCTGCCCCGCGCGGATGTCGGGCGAAGTCATCTCGATGCCCCGAAGCGGGTAGCGACGGTCGAGGCCAATCACCGTAGCCCGGTGCGGGTCGCAGAGAATGATTTGTGCGCCCATGTCGATCAGTTTGTCGGTAAAAAACAGGCGGCTCTCAAACATTTTCTGGTGTACCAACACACTGCCCCGCGCTTGGGTGGCCGTCACTAAAATGATGGACATCAGGTCAGGCGTGAAGCCCGGCCAGGGAGCGTCGTAGATGGTGAGGATGGAGCCGTCGATGAAGGTCGAAATCTCGTACCGCTCCTGCGCTGGGATGTGCAGGTCGTCGCCTTTTTTTTCAATCTGAATGCCCAGCCGCTCGAAGGTGTGGGGAATGATACCGAGGTGTTCCAAACCCGCATTTTTGATCGTGATATCGCTCTGGGTCATGGCCGCCAAGCCAATGAACGAACCGATTTCGATCATATCGGGCAAGCAGCGGTGTTCCGTACCGTTCAGTTTTTCCACCCCCTCAATGTGCAGCAAGTTGGAGCCGAGGCCCTCGATTTTTGCGCCCATGCGTTGCAGCATCCGGCAAAGTTGCTGCACATAGGGTTCGCAAGCGGCGTTGTAAATCGTGGTTTTTCCCTTGGCCAGCACGGCCGCCATCACCACGTTGGCCGTACCCGTCACGGATATCTCGTCCATGTGGAGGTAAGTGCCTTGCAAACCGTTTTTGGGCTGCTCCACATAGTAAATATCCTTCTCGTCGTCGTACTTAAATTCTGCTCCAAGTTTCTGAAAACCAAGGAAGTGCGTGTCCAAACGCCGCCGCCCGATCTTATCACCGCCGGGCTTGGGCAAGGTGGCTCGACCGAAGCGGGCCAGCAGTGGGCCGATGAGCATCACCGAGCCGCGCAGCCGCTGGGCATCGCGCATGAACTCGTCGGAGCGCAGATAACTGATATCAACCGTGCCCGCACAAAAGCGGTAGGTATCGGGCGTGAGCCGCTCAGCAGTCACGCCGAGGCCGCGCAGTAGCTCGATGAGTTTGTTTACGTCAAGGATGTCTGGCACGTTGGATATCGTGACCGGATCGTCGGTGAGCAGCACCGCGCTCACGATTTGTAGGGCTTCGTTCTTGGCCCCCTGGGGCTGAAGTTCGCCGTGCAGCGGTTGCCCGCCCACGACTTCAAAACTGTCGAGTTGCATGAAAAAGGTAGGTGGTTGGTGTGGGTTTCGGTTGGTGAAAGGCGGGGGCGAAGGTAGGCCGTTTGGGAAAAAAATTTTTCAGTACCCGGTACGGTTTATTGAGCATTCCTCACCACATCGTTATGTGGTACAAACCACTTGGATTTGCCCCAACCTTTGCCCTGCTGGATGGCCTTGCCGAGGTTTTGACGAGGATGGCAAAAGCGGTTTTAGCCTACAAAAATTCACCATTTGAAATGCACCCAAAACAGTTTTAGTTTTGCTGCTCTCAATTTCTACTCTTCCACCCTATTACCCTCTACCCTCTCCAACTATGGCATCGAAAAAAGTCAACAGCGCCACCTTCACCTACGGCGGCGAAACCATCAGCCTCACCAAAAGCAAAACCCAAGCAGCAGTGCGCTACGCGCCCGGCATGAAACCCAAGGCCAGCGGGCGCAAAAAAGTGGACGCCAACGAACAAATCCGCGATTTTGAAGTGCTGAATGTCACACGCGGCGTGGATCAAAAACTCGATCAACTCCGCGCCCGCCCCGAAGTCTCGGTGGGTACCCACATCTGGAACTTCGACGACGAGGACGACCACACGGCGTTCATCCCCACCGGCTACCTCTATGTGGAGTTCAAGCCCGGCACCGACGACGACAAGCAGCGCGACCTGATGGACGAGATGCACCTCAACATCCGCGAGATGCTCGGCCCCGATGCCTACCGAGTGAACACCACGCCCGAATCGCCCAATCCCGTCAAGTGCGCCATCCTGCTTCAGAAAAAGCGCATCGTTGCAGTGGCCGAACCAGAGTTCGTCACCAAGCCCGCTGAGCGGGCTTTCACACCACCGATGGGCCAATTCATTGCCTCGCAGTGGCACTTGGAAAACACTGGCGGCCAGATTCCCATCATCGACATCCCCAACGCGGTGTTTGGTACCGGCCACTTCCGGCGCGGGGCCGACGCGAAGGTGAAGGAAGCTTGGACGCACCTGCAAAACATTGGCAACAAGGAACTTAGGATTGCCGTGATTGATACCGGTTTCGACACCGAACACCCACAATTGCGCGGCGACGGCACCAAAATTCGCAACAGTTTTAATGCCGCCAACCGCAGCTCCGACGCAGCGCCCTGGTTTCAGGCCAGCGACGGTTCTTGGGGCGTGTTCGATCACGGCACCTCCTGCGCCGCTGTGGCTGCCGGTGCTTGGGACAACGGCGTGCTCGGTGCTGCGCCCAATTCGCGCATCATCCCTATCCGGCTCGACATCCTGAGCGACGATGCCATCGTGAAAGCCTTCGAGCACGCCATGCTCAACGGCGCAGACATCATCTCGTGCAGCCTCGGCTTCCCGAAACCCGTGCCGCTCTCCACCTGGGTGTTCAACACCATCCGCAAAGTCGCCACCACCGGGCGCGGCGGGCGCGGCATACCGATCTTCATCGCCGCTGGCAATTCCAACCCAGCCTCCAACAACCAGCCTCGCGCAGTCAGCGACTTTGCCGCTCACCCCGACGTGATCTGCGTCACGGCTTCCAACAGCCTCGACGAACCTTCGTCCTACTCGTTTTTCGGGCCAAACGCTTTCCTCTCCGCCCCCACCAACGGCAACGACGGCGTGGGCATCACCACCGCAACGGTCGAGATCGGCGATGATGGCCGCTCGCTCGCCCACAAGTACACCAGCGGATTTGGCGGCACCAGCAGTGCCACTCCGCTGGCAGCAGGGGTGTGTGCCCTGATGCTCACGGCCAACCCCAACCTTTCGGTCGAGCAAATCAAAGGCATACTCCGCACCACCTGCGATAAAATCGGCTCTGGCTACGATGCCAACGGCCGCTCGCAGCACCTCGGATATGGCCGTCTCAATGCGCTCAAAGCAGTGAAGGCCGCTCAGCACCTTGCCGGAGGCGGAAGCAGCGGCACAGGAAGCGGGAGCGGGGGCATCACCGTCATCGCGCCCGTCACACCACCGCCCGCTACTTCGGTTTTGAGGGGGAAAGTCACCTCCAAATTTCTCAACGTCCGTACCGGGCCTTCCACAAGCAACCCGAAGGTGAGCCAACTGAACCAGGGCGACGTGGTGAATTTGCTGCAAAAATCAGGCGGCTTCTGGCAGATCGCTGCTGGGCAGTTTGTCAGTGCCGACTTCGTCCAAGTGCTCGCCAACACCAGCAGCCCCATCGCCAAACCGCCTGCTACGCGCAAGGGCAAGGTGACATCTTCGTTCCTCAACGTGCGCAGCGGCCCCGGCACCACCAACGCTAAAGTCAGTGAGTTGAAACAGGCGGCAGTGGTCTCAATTTTTGAGACGAGCAGCAACGGCTGGCACCGCATCGGGGCGGGGCAGTGGGTGATCGGGACGAACATCCAGGAGGTTTGAGGCTACCGGCTCTGCACTCGGGGTAGTGAGGCGGTGACTTGAAGTCACCGCCTACTTAACCCAAACAGGACTTTCGCGCAACCCTGAAAGGGTTGAACGTGAATAGACCCGGATGCAATCCGGGTTTTATGAATAAACGTGGAAGCAACCCTGAAGGGGTTGAACTTAGCGTGAAGTGGACCTAAAATGTTTATATTCAACCCCTTCAGGGTTGTATGAAACCCACAATACAATTTTCCCGGATTGCATCCGGGGCTATTCATGTTCAACCCCTGCAGGGTTTTGCGAAAGTCCTACCAAAAAGTCTTTGGTGTAAAAAAAACAATAAGCCGCTGTAATTTTGCCTTCGCTTCAACCCAGATATCATACAGCATGAGCGAAGTGGAGAGTTTCTTCAAATCCGCCTTTTCGGTGGACAATGTCATTTTTGGATTTGACGGCAGCGCGCTGAAAGTGCTGCTGATTTATCGTGGTGCCGCCCCGTACAAGGGAAAGTGGGCGCTTCCGGGCGATTTGGTGTACCCAAACGAAGACTTGGACACAGCAGCCCAGCGGGTGCTGGAGCAGCTGACGGGACTGCGCGAAGTGTATCTCGAACAGGTCAAAACTTTTGGCGCTGTTGACCGCCATCCGCTGGGTCGGGTGATCACGATCGCCTACTACTCGCTGATCAAGGTGAGCCACTATGCCGTCACAGCGGCATCGTTTGCACAGTCGGCCAAGTGGCACACTGTGGAAGAGGCCGTTGATTTGGCGTTCGACCATAACCAAATACTGAACACTTGCTTGCGCCGCTTGCAACGCAAAGTACGCAACGCCCCGGTTGGCTTCGAGTTGCTACCACCCAAATTCACACTCACAGAACTCCAGCAACTCTACGAATCGGTGCTGGGCTTGCAGAAAAACTTGGATAAGCGCAATTTTCGCAAAAAAATCCTCTCGATGAACGTGCTGGTGGAGTGCGAAGAAATTCAGGAAGGTGTTGCCCATCGGCCTGCCAAACTCTACCAGTTTGATCCCGAAAAATACGAGCAACTGGTAGCCGATGGGTACAGTTTCGATATTTGACGGCCTTCCCACACTACTGGACATTTTAATTTCACACAATGCCACGACGACACAACAATTTGACTTTGAATGACTTAGTCATATCTCCGCGGTGGCGTTGTGTGAAAAATGGTAAAAACTTAGCCGCTCGACCCACCGCGACAACAATGGGACACGGATTGAACAGATAAAACGGATTCAAACAGATTTCACCTCAAAATCCTTTTTTATCTGCCTAAATCTGTCCAATCCGTGTCCCATTGTTGTCGCGGTGGGCGGTCAAAAGGGCTGCCTAAGTTTTTACGAAAAATGTACAGTAGTGTGCGGCATTCCTCAAATCAAATTCCGCAGCACGATCTCTTTTTTCATCCGCACCCCATCGCGCCGGATGACCACCTTCACCTTTTTTCCGGGTGCTTTTTGGAGGGTGCGCTGTATGTCGGCAAGCGACATCAGCACACTGGGCGAGCGGCCCACCCGCAGCAGCTCATCGCCCTTGCGCAGGTCTGCCTCCGCTGCTGGAGACTTGGGCAGCACGCTCTGGATGCTGAATGTGTTGAGGTTCACCCCTGAGGCGATCACGTTCAGTCCGCTGCGGTCGTACACAAATTCTTCGTTGTAGTTTTTGGCAGGCTTGAGCCACATCGACTCGCCCTGATAGTCAAAAATAACCTGAAAGCGGTTGAGCAACACATTGCCGATCAGCCCATTGCGATCGTTGAGGTATTGCAAATCCAGCGTCGTATCGAGGGTCTGAAAGTAGGTGATGATGCCTTTTTGATTGAATTTTCCCAAATCCAACCCTTGCATTCGCCCCGTGAATCCTTCCAAATATCCGCCCAGCCCCATGCCGATATTGCTCGGCAGCGCATTGGCGGGCGGGCGCAGCAGCGAGTCGGTATCACTGAACAGCAACAGCGAGAGGCCCGCCCCGGTATCCACCAAAAGTTTTACGTCAATGGCAGAGTCTTGCCGGATTTGTAGGCGGGTGTTCAAGTAAATTTTGTTGCGGAGCAGCTCGATAGGCAGTTGAGAAAAACCTGCCGCATGCGGCTGGTAACTGTCTCGTTCGTACAGCGTTAGCACTCGCCGCTCATAGTTGATCTTGATGTAGTATTTAGCAAAAACACTGGCCGACAAGATGCCATGCACATCCACCCCAGCGTACTCCTCGAAGCGAAAGTAGTCCTCCTGTAGCACCAAAATATCCAGTGCAGGGGCGAGCAGTTTGTCGGGTATCTCGAAGCGTACCCGGCGCACGAGGTAAGCGATCAGTTCAGTTTTCAGGTCGGCTCCCTTCATCCGGTATTCCCGTTCATACTGCACGTTCATCAGGTCGGTGATCTCCCGTTTGCTGATGATGGTGTGCTCTGCGCCCGTGTCGAGGATGAATTTGAGCGGCAGCGTGCGGTTGAACTGGAGCGTCAGGATGATGAAGTTGTTGACATACTCGAACGGGATGTCCACTTGACGCTGATACCTGGGTATGGAAAAACCACCCTGCGCCAACGACGGCCAGACCCCAAACAGCAGAAGTCCAACAAAACAGGCGAATCTGGACATGGGCAAACAGGTTAGTAGATGGCCCGCCAAAGTAATGGGTTCTGGCCAATATGGGCCAAAAAGTAGGGGAGGAGGGGGGCAGAGGCAAGGGGCCTCCAAGAACTGTTCGCCGATGCTCCACCGGTAGAGCAAATGCTCCAGATGCTGCAAGCACCACCCCCGGACGTACTTGCACTCCCCGCAAATCAAGAATCTCACGCCTGATTTGTAGGGCAAGACTCAAATCATCCCCGCAAATCGGGACTTCGAAGGGCGGTTCAGTTACGACGTGATACGGATGGCGGTGGCGGATGCGCGGCGGAAGTAACGCCGACTGTCAGTCGGCTACTACCGCCAAATCGTATTGACATGGGCAGATTGCTCCATGTCGGGGTCGTTGGTGATGATATCCAACCCCATTGCCTTGGCTGTCCCTGCGATCAAGCGGTCGTGTAGTTCTGGGATGTCATCAATTTCAAAACTGGCTTTGACCACTGCTGCATCCAGCGGCTAATCTTTGAAGTACTCACATTGCTCCATTTTCGCTTCCACCGCAGAGATGGTTGTTTCTACCCGCCCTTTTTCAGACAAGTAGCCGATCTCCGCCACCACCATCGCCGGGATGTACACCTCGTGCTCGCCTTTTTCGGTCGCTTCAAAAATCTCCTTTGCTTTGTTTGGCATCTTCCTCTTTTCGAGGTGCAGCACCAGCGCCATCGTGTCGGATACAAATTTACTCATGGGGGTATAGGTTTTGATAATCAGCGAATTCCAGTTCCAAGTGCTGTGCCTCGCGCTCATCCAACGCGCTCAACTCGTATCTCAGCAGGTCGGCCTCTGGGTTTTCCAGCATCTTCGGGTATCGGTTTTTGGCGCGCACGAACACGATGAAGGCCAGCACTTCTTGGATGCTCTCTTTGGGCAAGTCTTTGATGTTGGCCCAGATGAGTTCTTGGATGGGCAGCGCCTTGCTCGCGCCTTGCAGGATGTTCGATTCCATACGAATGGTCTGTTTTAAAGCCTAAAAGTACAGGCATTTTGGTTTTTGGGGGAGGCCGAAACGTGCCCAGGTATTCCCGTGCGCGAGGGCCTGTGCGCTCACACCCCCGCCGCCGCCTGCGCCTGCCGCACCACGCGCCAGTAGTAATCGTGCTGTATGCCGTGCGGTTTGAGGTACTTGTAGTCGTCTTCAAAGCCCTCCAAAAGTTTCGGCACATCTTCTGTCAATTCAAAACTGCGCTGATAGTAGGCGAGGGCCTCTGGCTCATTTTGCTCGATGAGGGAGATGTGGCCGAGGTTCATGGGAGCATGGTCTTTCCCATAATTCAGTTCTATGCATCGAAGGAAGTGCTGCTTGGCCTCTGGGATGCAGCCGCTTACAAAACAAGCCCAGCCTGCTAAATGGGATGTGCTGGCATCATCGGGTGCCAGCGCAATAGCCTTTTCAATGCTGCCAATGGCTTCGTCTCGGTGTTGAAGTTTGAACTGGCTTTTAGCCAATTCAAACCAGTTTTCAGCATTCTCCGGCTCCAACTCCGCCACGCGCTGGCGGTAGGGCGACTCCTGCTCGTAGTCCTCTTTTTCTCGGTAGCACCAAGCCAAACCTTTCAGGTTCCAGACTAAGTTCGGGTCTAAAGTTTCGGCTTTTTTGTGCTGTTTGATGGCTTTGTCATAGCGTTTCAAGTCTCTGAAAGCAGCCCCAACCATGCCCAAGTTTTCAGCATTCTCCGGCTGCAACTCCGCCACGCGCTGGCGGTAAGGCAACTCCTGTTCATAGTCCTTTTTTTCGCGGTAGAGGATTGCCAGAACTTTTAAGTTCCAAAGCATCTTCGGGTCTAACTCCTCTGCTTTTTTGCATTGTTCGATGGCTTCATCGTAGCACTTTAAAAAAAATAAAGCAGCACCTATATCAGTCCAGTTTGCTGCATTCTCTGGCTCCAACTCCGCTACGCGCTGGCGGTAGTGCAATTCCTGTTCGTAGTCCTCTTTTTGGCGGTAGCACCAAGCCAAGCACCTCAGGTTCCAAGGCAAATTTGGGTTTAAGGCTTCGGCTTTTTCGTGCTGTTCGATGGCTTCCTCGTAGCGTTTCAAAAGCCCCAAAGCGACCCCCAAATAAGCCCAGTTTTCCACCTCCTCCGACTCCAACTCCACTACCCGCTGGCGGTAGGGCAACTCCTGTTCGTAGTCCCCTTTTTGGCAATAACAAGATGCCAAGTTTCTCAAATTTTCCAACAAGTGTGGGGCCATGACTTCGGCCTGTTTGAGGTACTCAAGAGATTCTTCGTAACGTCGCAGGTTGCACAGCACCATCCCAGCGCAAGACCAGTTTTCAACATTTTCTGGCTCCAAATCCAACAAACGTTGGCTGTAGAACAAAGTCTGATTGAAACTACTCTTGAGTATGTAGCAGTCTCTGGTCTCTCTTAGGAGTCCTGTATCTTTTGGATACTTGACAAGTAGGTCTTCCAAACAGTCAATGGCTTCATCATACCTTTTAAGTTTTTTCAGTATTTCTGCCTGCTTGGAGTGAAAAAAGAGGGCATCAGAATCCGCATGTGGTATTTGCAAGAAGTAAAGCAAAGCTTCCTCCTCCTTGCCTTGAACATAAAACCACATTGCTTGCTGCCGTATCTGTGATTGGTCAGAGAGCAAGAGTTGGCCGAGCGAACTGTTGTACAACGGCACCTTTTCCAGCACTACGTCCCGGAATCTATCGTCGCTGAAATAGCGCAGGAAGAAGCGAATTTGCCGAATGCAGTCTGGCACTTCGCGGGAGCGGCGCAGGGCTTCGGCTTTGTCGAAGCCGGGGTAGAGATGGCGGATGAAGTGGTAGCGGCGCTCGTCAGCACGGCTTTGGCGCAGTTCATCGAGGGTGCTTTTGCGCTCTTCGAGGCTGAGTTGGCGGTAGTGGAGGCAGAAAGCGTACTTAAGCGCGTCAGGCCGCCACTCGTTGGTTTGGAGCAGCAGGTCGCGCAGTTCGGGGTCGGCGATGTGTTCACGCAGCACAGGGTTGTCGGGGTAGAAAGGCAAGAACCAGTGCGGCACCTGCTGAAAAAACTCAAACTTGTCATCGAATTTGACCTTCCCGATGTGCTTGTCCCAAGCCTCCTGCTCTGTTTCTGGGCGAGCGAGGTGCTCGGTGATTTCGAGCAGGGCTTGGGCCACGTCGGGGTCTTCGCGGAGGATGGCGAGGTCGCGGCGCAGGTGCTCAGGCGGTATAAAGGTCGGCTTCTGCTCGTGCTGCACATAGGCCATCACCAAGCCCGTGAGGGCTTTTTTCCACACCTGCGGCTCGCGGTCGCGCACGAAGTCAAGCAGGTAGTATGCGGCCTTTTCATCCAAGGTGCGCAGCAAGCGCAGGGTAAGCGCGCTCACGATGAGGCTGCGCTCGTGCCAGGGAAAGCGGTGGCGCTGCTGGCGTTTGTCGGTGATGGTTTCTATGGTGTTGTGGCCCAGTTTGTTGGGGTAGATGATTTCGTCGAAGTGGATTTGGGAGTAGTTCTTTTTGAGGTGCTCGCTGTCGTAGATTTTTTCCCGAAAAGCAGCGATGTCGTCCAACAATTGCTCGGTCAGCACATTGCTCACTTGGCTGGTGCGGGCCAAGTCTTGTGCCGAAGAGCGGGGGCCGAGCATGGCAGCAGATATTTTGAAATCTGCGTAGCCCATCGCCAACTCGTCAAGGTATGCTGGCTGGGGCATGAACACTTCCATGCCGCGCATGAAACGCCCAGCATTTTGGATTTCTACCGCAGGCGAAAAATCTGACTCGACAGGGCGGAGGGCGGGTTTTACAGGAGCGAGTTTGGATGCCCGGCGGTCGGCGGCTGCTT
>JAYSUY010000323.1:0-5234 GCA_043718855.1 Saprospiraceae bacterium
GGCGAGGACGCCAACAACGGCATTCGTTGAGAACCAGGCACTTGCCTTTGTTGGCGTCCTCGCCAACAAACTCCCTCAACTTCACTACTTATTGTTTACACGTTCCTTACACAGATTTCACCTCAAACTCCTTTTTTATCTGTCTAAATCTGTTCAATCCGTGTCCCATTCTTGTCGTGGTGGGCTGTCAAAAGGGCTGCCTAAGTTTTTACCTTTTCGGTGGTAATCTAATGCTCACTTCACTCCCATCCCATTCCCCCAGCCCTCCGCCGGGCTGACGAAACTCAACTTGCCCTCGGCGTTTTCGGCCATCAGAATCATGCCCTGCGATTCGGTGCCCATCATCAGGCGCGGGGCTAAGTTAGCGAGCACAATCACTTGGCGGCCCACCACTTCCTCTGGCGCAAAATGCTCGGCGATGCCAGAGAGTATGGTACGCGTCTCGAAGCCCAAGTCCACCGAGAGTTTCAGGAGTTTTTTGGACTTCGGCATTTTCTCCGCTGTCAAGATGGTGGCGGTGCGGATATCCATTTTGGCGAAGTCGTCGTACTGAATAGACTCTTTCACTGGCGACAACCCCACCCCCGACCCCTCCTCTGCCGAGGCGGAAGGGGGGGGCGCAGCTGCGGGCGATGGTGCGGTCGCTGTCACGATTTGTGTCGTGTCTCCCCCTTCCGCCTCGGCGGAGGAAGGGGCTGGGCTGGGGTTGTCGATGGCTGGGGTGGAGTCGCTCGCCGCCAATTTCTCCTTCTGCCGCTGTATCACCTCGTCTGGTATCCGCGAAAACAAGTGCGCCGCCTCGCCCAGCGCGTGGTCGTGCGGGATGATGGGATTGCCTTCCGCCAGTTCGTTCAGCACCTCCAGCAGGTCGCCCCGGTCCCGGATGGGCGAGAGGTTGAGCATCGTGCGCAAGCGGTCGGCAGAGAAAGGCAGGAAAGGCCGCACGGCCACCGACAGCGCGGCGACGTACTGCAAGCCGAGGTTCATCACCACCTTCACCGTTTCGGGGTCTTCCTTCGCCATGCGCCAGGGTTCGTTGAATTGCAGGAGGGCGTTGCCCGCGCCACTGATTTCCATCACGATGCGGAGTGCCTCGCGGAAATTGAACCGCTCGATCTCCGCGCCCATTTCTTCCAACTTCTTGAAAATAAGGCCCAATTCTTCGTTGTATTGGCCGGGCTTGTCCGACTCCCAGCCGCTTTTGAACGGCAGTTCCACGTTCACCTCCGGCACCAGACCGCCGTAGTATTTGTGCGACAACACCAGCACCCGGTTCACGAAGTTGGCGAGGTTGTTCACGAGTTCGTTGTTGTTCGTCTCCTGAAAACCCTTCCAAGTGAACTCCGAATCGCGCTGTTCGGGCATATTTTTCACCATGTTGTAACGCAGCGCGTCCTCCTGTCCGGGGAAATCCTCGCAGTACTCGTGTACCCACACCGCCCAGTTTTTGGAGGTAGAAAGTTTGCGGCCTTCGAGGTTCATAAACTGGTTGGCCGGCACGTTCACCGGCAGGTTGAAGCCGCCGTGCGCTTTCAGGATGGCCGGAAAAATGAGGCAGTGGAACACGATGTTGTCCTTGCCAATGAAGTGGATGAGCGCGGTTTCGGGGTCTTTCCAGTAGGTTTCCCAGTCTTTGCCTTGGTCCATGGCCCATTGCTTGGTGGCAGAGATGTAGCCGATGGGCGCGTCGAGCCAGACGTAGAGTTTTTTACCTTCCGAGCCAGATATCTCCTGCGGCACATCCACGCCCCAGTCCAAGTCGCGGGTCATGGCGCGGGGCTGGAGGCCCTGATCGAGCCACGAATTGCACTGACCCAGCACATGGTTTTTCCACTCCGCTGGGTTGTGTGGGGGCTGGAGATCGGCCTCGCCTGTGTTGATCCAGGTGCGCAGCCACGCCTCGTGTTTGTCCAAACGGAGGAACCAGTGCTTGGTGGGGCGTTTCACCGGAGCGGTGCCGCTGAGCGTGGAGCGCGGGCTGATGAGGTCGGTGGGGCTGAGCGAGGTGCCGCATTTTTCGCATTGGTCGCCGTAGGCATCGGGATTGGCGCACACCGGGCAGGTACCGATGATGTAGCGGTCGGCGAGGAACTGCGCGGCCTGTTCGTCGTAGTACTGCTCGGTGGTTTCCTCCACGAATTCGCCGTTTTCGAGCAGTTTTCTAAAAAAATCCTGCGACGTGGCGTGGTGTATCGGCTCGGTGGTGCGGTGGTAGATGTCGAACGAGATGCCGATTTTTTGGAACGTGTCGCGCAGCATCGCATGGTATTTATCCACCACAGCGCGTGGTGTAGTGCCTTCCTTACGGGCTTTCACTGTGATGGCCGCGCCGTGTTCGTCGCTTCCGCACACGAACACCACGTCGCGCCCCATGAGGCGCAGGTAGCGGCTGTAAATATCGGCGGGCAAGTAGGCCCCGGCCAGGTGGCCGATGTGAAGCGGGCCGTTGGCATAGGGCAGGGCGGCGGTGACGAGGGTGCGTTTTTTCACGGAGAAACGATGAACTATGAACGAGGAACTATGAGGTATGAACGAGGAACTACGAACGCTGGAGACTGGTGGCAAATAGCCAAAGGCGAACAGTCAACAGTTTTTTCAGGGCGCAAAAGTATGGCGTGGGGCAAGGAGTTTTTAGGGAAGAAAAAATCTATGTCGTGTGTTGCCGCTTTTCGCCGCCTCTGCTTTTCCGGCGAAGCCGAAAAACTGCCCTAATTTTGCCGTCTAAAAACTGTTGGCTGTTCGCCTTTGGCTATTTGCCGCTGTCAGCCACCCCGCGTTCATAGTTCATCCTTCATAGTTCATCCTTACCTTATGATTGTCGTCACCGGTGCCGCAGGTTTTATCGGCTCTTGCATGATCCAACGCCTCAATGAGGCGGGCTACACCGATGTGCTGGCGGTGGATGATTTCAGCCGCCCCGACAAAGCACCCAACCTCGCGGGCAAGCAGACTTGCGGCCAGGTGAACCGCCTGAATTTCGTGCGCTGGCTCGAACGCCACCACGCGGAAGTGGACGCAGTGTTCCACCTCGGCGCCCGCACCGACACGACGGAGCAGAGCACCGCGATCTTCGACGAACTCAACCTCGAATACTCGAAGGCGGTGTGGATGCTCTGCGCCGGATTCCAGATTCCGCTGTACTACGCCAGCAGCGCAGCTACCTACGGCTTGGGCGAACTGGGCTACTCCGACGACCACGCGCTCATCCCACAACTCAAGCCGCTCAACCCCTACGGGCAAAGCAAGCAGGATTTTGATGTGTGGCTTCTCAGGGGTGAGGATAGAGGAGTGAGGAGTGAGGGCCGCCCTATTCTCACCCCTCACCCCTCACCCCTCGCTCCTGAACGGTGGGCTGGCTTCAAATTCTTCAACGTGTACGGCCCCAATGAGTACCACAAGGGCCGCATGGCTTCGGTGGTCATGCACACGGCTCGGAAAATCAAATCCACTGGTGCCATGCAACTGTTCCGCTCGCACCGGCCTGATTATCAGGACGGTCACCAGAGCCGCGACTTCATTTATGTGAAAGACCTCGTGGACGTGCTGCTGTTTTTTCTGGAAAAACGCCCGCCCAACGCCATCTACAACCTCGGCACGGGCAAGGCCCGCACCTTCCTCGACCTCGCTACTGCTACCTTCGATGCCCTACACTTGAAGCCCAATATTTCTTTCGTAGATACCCCAGCCGACATCCGCGACACCTACCAATATTTCACCCAAGCCGACATGAGCAAACTCCGCGCGGCGGGCTACCATGAGCCATTTTACGGGCTGGAAGAAGGCATCGCCGACTATGTGCAGCGGTACTTGGCGCGAGGCGAAATGATTTGGTAACCCTCTAACCTTCCAACCCAAAATTGATATGAGCAACCTATCCAACGAACAGTATATCAACGGTTTGCGCAGTGCCGATCCAGCTGTGCTGGCTTCGATTTACACTGAATTTCGCACCCCTGTCGTGCGGGCCATCACCTCGTTGGGCGGCAGCGAAGCCGACGGAGGCATTTTTTTTCGTGCAGGTTTGGTGGAAGCGGCCCGGCAAGTACGGGCGGACGAATTCCTCGACAGCGAGCCGTTCTTTTTTCAAGTCCGCGAGCTGGCAGTAGCCCACTACCGCGATTGGCTGGATGAGAGGAGGCAATCGGCACCTGCAGCAGCGCCTTCTTCGCCGTCAGAGGCTGCGGAAGGTGAAAGCGCGAAGGTCGACGAAGCATCCGACGATGCTCCTTCGTCAGAGATTGAAGCCGACAACCCTCTTTCGCCAGAGGCTACGGCGGATGAACGAGCAGAGTCGGATCAAACTTCAAACTTCAAACCTCCAACTTCAAACACGCTTCGCCAAACCCGCCGCAGCATCTACGTTTGGCGGCACTTCGAGCGGCTTGATGCCAACTGTCAGGAGCAAGTGCTGTCGGCAGTCGCGCTGCCCCAGCAAGAAGATGATATGCCGTTGGACGGGGGGGCGGATGGATTACTGATGAATGATCGGGACGAGTTCTGCTACCAGCACTACCTCTCCCTCCTGCAGCTGGCCCCTTCGGAAAATGCCACTTTGCCCGACTGGGCCATCTCTGCGCTACGCGACACCGAAGGCTACCATTTTTGGCAAAAAACGCAAGATTTAGAGCGCAAAATCGCCAGCCGCCAACCGCTGGCCGAAACCCCACCGAACAAGTGGTTTTCCCGCATCATGCTGGCATTGGGTGCCATCTTGCTGCTCTCTTGGAGTTACAATTATTTCTTTCGCTCAGCAACGCCACGAGAGGTGTATAAAGAAAATTTCCAGCCACCCGCGAGCATTCTCGACGACCTGCGAAGCCGCCAACACGCTGATACCATGAGTGTTGGCCCTTTGCCGGAACGCCCAGCAGCCTGTGAAGAAATGCTGCAACAGGCTGACGCGAACTACCGGGAAAAAGATTACGCCGCCGCTGCCGAGGTACTCTACAGCATCGCTGACGAGCAGTCGCTGGCTGCCTGCCACTCGGATGCTTGGTTCTATCTCGGCATCATCGGCCTTCATCTTGATGACCCAGGCACGACGCTCCAGAGTTTTGCCAAAATCGACAACCTCGACCGCTTCGGCGAGGATATTTATTGGTACCAAGCCTTGGCTTTTGTCAAACTGGCCGAGCAGCAGCCCGATCTCCGCGATAAGGCGGTGCGGGCCGTCGAGCGGGCTTTGGGTGCTACTCAAAGTGCCGAACGCCGGGTGCAGGCCGAGGAGATGTTGA
>JAYSUY010000324.1:0-5232 GCA_043718855.1 Saprospiraceae bacterium
GTTCAGCGCGGGAACTGGAGAAAGCGCCCTGCTATGTCGGCCTGATGGATACGGTGCGGGAAATGCACCCCTCCATGGGCCTTCGGGCGATGTACGAACAGTTCCAGCCAGAGGACATCGGGCGCGATGCGTTCATTGCCCTGGGGCTGCGGGAAGGGTTCCGGGTCCGGGCGGTGGAATCGCCGATGAAAACCACGATAAGTGTCAGGAGCGCCCGATGGGGGAACCTGCTGACCGACCTGAGGTTGACAAGTGTAAACCAGGTCTGGGTGAGCGACATTTTCTACTTCCCCCTCGAAGGGAGGCACTTTTATGTGGTGCTGATCATGGACGTGTACTCGCGCCGCATCGTGGGCTGCTCCGTGGCCGACAACATGAGGGCGGAGAACAACCTTGCTGCCTTGCGCGCAGCCATCAACCTCCGGGGAGTGGACGACTATGGCGGCAGACTCATCCACCACTCCGACCGGGGAGCGCAGTACACCAGCGACGACTACACCGGGCTGCTCAAGTCTTTTGGCATCCGGATCAGTATGTGCGCCGACGTGTTGGAGAACGCCCATTGCGAACGGGCCAACGGAACCATCAAGAATTCTTACCTCAAGGCATGGAATCCTAAGTCCCAAAAGGAACTCTTCCAGTTGGTGCCCAGAGCGGTTGAAAATTACAACAACAGAAACCACACCGGCCTAAACCCGACCATGACTCCATTGCAATTTGAAACTTATGTCAAAGAACTTCCCATAAAAAACAGGCCCCACATGACCATCTTTACGATGAAACAAGATGTTGAAAACCCAAGTCAATTGCGCCTATTCTAGGGCACTCATTTACTCAATCAGGTCAACCTATTTTAGGCAGTGACAACGCAAAACTGGCTCATCGTTCTTCGTTCATAGTTCATCGTTCTCAAACAGTTCATCCCCCAAAAATCACCTTTCATACAAAAGTACCGGGCATTGGTAGGTTCTATGCTTTGCCCAATACTTGATTCGTCCCACATTTGCCCCATGCAAGTTGGTAGGCCACAGGCGGAGAAAGTGTTCCGAGGCATTTGAACGCGAAGCCTCCTGCGGTGTACCTACTGCGAAAGAACCGGTGAAGACGCTGAACAAAAGCACAACGATAAAATTAGGCTATGAAACAAAACTTCCTGCTCACAGCGGGCCTGCTATTGGCTGCGCTCCAAATCAATGCTCAGACAATCAATGGGTTGGTCAAACAACCCGACGGCAAGGTGGCCGAGTTCGCCACCGTCACGCTCCACCAAGCCAAAGACTCCAGCCTCGTGAAAGGTGCCATCACCGGTACCGAAGGCACTTATGAAATGCGCGAAGTGGCCACTGGCCGCTACTTCCTCAAAAGCAATTTGATCGGTACCGGCGACGCTTCCACCCTTGCTTTCGACTACGATGGTGGCGACAAAACCGCCGAGCCGCTCTCGCTGCAAGCCGCCGCCAACACGCTCACACAAGTCAACATAGTGGCCCGCCGCCCGCCCGTGGAGGTAAAGGCCGACAAGACCATCCTGAACGTGGAAGGCACCCTAAACTCTACTGGCCTCAACGCGCTGGAACTGCTCCGCAAGGCCCCCGGCGTGACGGTGGACAACAACGACAACGTGAACGTGAAGGGCAAAAACGCGGTAAAAATCATGATCGACGGCCGCGACGTGCCGCTGGATGGCAAGGACCTCTCGGCCCTGCTGAAAGGCACCCAGGCCAGCGATATCGCTACCATCGAAATCATCTCGAACCCCTCGGCGAAGTACGACGCGGCAGGCAACGCGGGCATCATCAACATCCGGCTGAAGAAGAACAAGGCGCTGGGCACCAACGGCAACGTGGGCGCAGAACTCATCTACGGCGAAAC
Source organism: Saprospiraceae bacterium (assembly GCA_043718855.1). GTDB lineage: Bacteria > Bacteroidota > Bacteroidia > Chitinophagales > Saprospiraceae > M3007. The sequence goes on from JAYSUY010000324.1 coordinate 1,873, forward strand.
CTTCAAGACGGGCGGCAACATGAGCCTCAACCACCGAGGCAAGGGCTTCAACCTGTTCGGCTCGCTCAACGCCCACCACGGCGACTGGCACAACCGTCAGGAATTCCGCCGCGAGCAGTTTCAGAAAAAAGATTCCATCTCAGGCATAGAGGATTGGCGGGTTTTTGATCAAAAAAATCTTGAGGTGTCGCAGAACCGCTACCAGGGCTACCGCACGGGTGCTGACTGGTTCATCAACTCGAAGCACACGGTCGGCGTACTGGTGAACGGCAGCCTCGATCCCGGCAACTGGAGTTCGAGCAGCACGGCCAAGATCAGCGACCGCACCACTGCCAACCGCATCGACTCGCTGCTGGTGGCGAGCAATCAGGTGGACCAACACCGCAACAACGTGAATTTCAACCTGAACTACCGCTTCGCTGACACCAGCGGCCACTCGTTCAACGTGGACTTGGACCGGGGGATGTACCGCATCAGGGGCAACAGTTACCAGCCCAACTACTACCGCACGGCCAACTCTGGCGAACTCATCCGGGAGCAGATTTACCGCAACAACACGCCGACCGACATCGACATCATGACAGCGAAGGCCGACTACGAGCAGCGGCTGTGGAAGGGTACGCTGGGGGTAGGGGCGAAGTTTTCGGACATCGAGACGGCCAATACCTTCGATTTTTTCAACGTCGTGGATGGTATTTCCAGAAAAGACGAAGGGCAAAGCAACTCGATTGACTACACCGAGCGCACCAACGCGGGCTATGTGAACTACAACCGGATGTTCGGCAAAAAACTCAACGTACAGGCGGGCCTCCGCTTGGAAAATACTGACTACGAGGGCATTGGAAAAGACACCACGTTCACGAACAACTACACCGAACTGTTCCCCAGCGCGGTTGTCACCTACACGTTCACCGAAAAAATCGGCCTGAACGCCACTTACAGCCGCCGCATCGACCGTCCGAGTTATCAAGACCTCAACCCCTTCGAGAACAAGTTGGACGAACTGACTTACCAGAAAGGCAACACGATGCTGGTGCCGCAATTCACCAACTCCTTCGAGATCAGCCCCACCTACGGCGGCTATCCGGTGCTGACGCTGGGCTACAGCCACACGAAGGACGTGTTCACCCAAATCCTGAAACGCGACACCCGGAACACCCGCGCCACCTTCATCACGCAAGAGAATTTGGCCGACCAGAAAAACTACACGCTGAGCATCAATGCACCCACGCCCATCGCCAAGTGGTGGGAAGGCTTCGTGAGCCTCACCGGTTTCCGCAGCCACTTCACCGCCGATTTCAGCACTGCTGAAACACCCAATTTCATCGTGGATCAGGCGTATAACGCGTTCAATGCGTACAGCGAGCAGACGATCAAGTTGCCCAAGGGATTCAGCGTACAAGTGTCTGGCTGGTACAACAGCCGCGCATTTTGGGGTACCCTCCGCAGCGCACAGCAAGGCGCGATGGATGTCGGTATCCAGAAAAAAGTGCTCGACGGCAAGGGCGAAATCCGTCTGCGGTTCGGCGACATCCTCCACACCGCCGGTTGGCAGGGCGAAAACCTGTTCAGCCCCGGCCTCCTGATGACTGCTAAGGGCCGCTGGGAAAGCCGCACGGTGACGGCCAACTTCTCGTATCGCTTTGGCTCCGCCGAAATCAAAGGTGCCCGCCAGCGCAAGACGGGCTTGGAGGACGAGAAGAACCGGGTGAAAGGACGCGGGTAACTGGCTTTTGGCTGTTGGCTGTTAGCCATTGGCTGCCAACGGCCAACAGCCAAAAGTTCAAGAAATAGAAAGTTTGATTTGGTTTTTTCGGAAACCCCGCTGGTGCAACACTGGCGGGGTTTGTTTTATGTTTGGGCTTTCAAAACTCAAACTGTCGGCGATGATGGGCTGCGGGTAATGCCGTCTATCCTCCACCTTCTACCCTCCACCTTCTACCCTCTACCATAATTCTCATGCGCACACAAACCCTCTTTCTGCTCCTGTGTCTGGCCGCTGGGCCGCTTTTTTCCCAAAAACTCACGTTTGAAGCCTTCGTGGGTGGGCATTACGACTTCATCCCCGATCTGCAGGAGACAAGGGAACAGGAGTTGCAGTCGCTGCGTATCATCAACGACTCCCAAGCGGTGCGGGCCTACATCCTACAGCGGTATACCATCAATGAGCAGTACAGCACCCAGCCTGGCTACCAGTTCGGCACCCGCACGGTGTGGCACATCGACCAGCGCACGGCTCTGATGACTGGCTTTACTGTGGCGTTTCGCCAGTTCACTCGCACCGTTGAATTACCTGAGGTCACCATACTCAGCACCCGCACAACCACCGATACTATTGCTTTATCGCTTGGCGGAGGAGGGGGCCTACCTTTTGTGTACGACAACCAGTATTCCGACCTGAACATCAACGAAAACCCGCCCTACACGCTGTTTCACCTGAGCATTCCGCTCGAACTGCGCTACACCATAGCGCGTTGGCTGCGCCTCAAAGCCGGAGTGTACCTGGCCACACCCATCTACTCGAAACGGCACATCGAAGACTACACTGTTGAGCAGGAAGTAAAGAATGGTGTGCGCCACTATCGTTACGTCAAACAAGAATATGACGACACCGCTGGCACAGGTTTACGCCGCTTGGTTGACGGGCTGAGCGGCAGCATGGAACTCCCGCTCACCAAACGCCTGCACCTCGAAGTGGGCGTTCAAAAAGATATGCGGAGCATCATGCAGGCACCGCGCAACCCGTATGGAACATCGTTGGGCGGCGGCGGCAGTGTAGGTCTGTATGAGGCCCGCCCACTGAGCCTGTTCTTGCGGGCCGGGTACACTTTGTTATGAAAATGTACGTCAATTTTTTCGACGAAAAATGAATGTAGCCGTTTGAGCAAAAACAACCCAATAGCGGTACTAAAAACGCAGGAAGTGGCATAACATAGCAGCCTTAGTAGTTTTTACCCTTAAAGACTTATTAATTTTTTCATCTGGGGCATACTACTTTACCTGTACACATATTACTTTTGCTATCAACATATTTGTTTTAATCCGCGCAAACACTGTGCAGGGCTGGGCACTCATTCAGCCTTAATCTCGTGGAAGGTTTTCGAGCAACAACTGTCGGGCAGATTTCAAATCTGCCGTGATGGAGCGGTATTTGTAAAAGTCTGCTCGCGGTCCCGCCATCTCCAACATCCGGTTTTTCTTTCGTCACAGTCTTCTTGTTTTGCTTCGCTTGTCGTCGGCTTCGCCGTATGGCAAGAGGGAGCAGATCATACCTGTTTTTTAATCTTTTACCGGGAAATAACTCATGCGAGATTTAATCGAATTGGTGGGCCTTATCCACAAGACCAAACTAAAAGTAAG
>JAYSUY010000325.1:0-15775 GCA_043718855.1 Saprospiraceae bacterium
AACATACTTTCGCATCCTCCCGTCTCCCCTCCAAACACAGCAACGAAACCTGCATGACTTGGTCGCTCTTTCACGAACAAATCTTCCCGCATCGGCACAAACTCTTTCGGTTTGCGCTGCGCATCACCGGGAGCCGCTACGAGGCGGAGGACGTGGTGCAGGAAGTGCTGGAAAAAGTGTGGAAATCGCCAACAGAGCAGGCTGCTGAGGTGCAGAACTGGGAGGCTTGGTGTATGACCCTCACCCGCAACCGCTCGCTCGACAAAACCCGCTCGCAAAACCTGCGCCGCACCGCGCCGCTCGAAGGTGCCGCAGCGCAATTCAGCGGTACCGACAACTTGCACCAAACCGCCGAAAACCGCGACCTCGTGGACCAGATACGCCAAAAAATGCAACAATTGCCCGAAAAACAACGACTTGTGATGCACCTCCGCGACATCGAAGAACTGAGTTACGACGAAATAGCGGAGACCCTGAACATCAGCCTCGATCAAGTGAAAGTCAGTCTCCACCGTGCCCGAAAAAGCATCCGGGAGCAGATGTTAGTGGTGATTGGGTGACCTGCGATGGGCAATTTGTTGACTAAATATGCCAATCACCCGTAAACCAGTCTCCCATCAACCAATGACCAGCACACCAAATCAACAGATTATGAAGGATTACAACAACATAGAAGCACTCCTCGACCGCTACTGGGACGGTGAGGCCACGCTTGAGGAAGAGCGTGCACTCAAATCTTACTTCGCTTCTGGCGAAGTAGACCCGCGCCTTGCTGCCGAAGCACCGTTTTTTCAAGCCTTGCGGGAAGAGCGGGCCGTGCAGTCGCCCAACATTGGTATCAAGGCTTCGGCGACACCTCAGATGTACTCAACGTGGCAACGGTGGGCAGCAGCGGCAGTAATAATCGGTATGGTCGCCATAGGCGGATGGTGGATGAATCAATCAGGTTCAGACAACCAAGCATCGGTGGCTGACCAGCCCGCGATAGAGCAGCCCAAAGTAGATCAGCCGGCCAGCCTGGTGCAGGAGGAGCCTCCTGCACTGGCCGAAGCACCAGCGATTCCGGCGGCAAAAACAGCGGTAAAGGTCAACCGCAAACCGCGTCCACACCACAATCGCAAGCCCGATGCGCCGCAGCCCATGGCCGATGTGCTTGATCCAGAGACTCAAAAAGCACTCAACGAAGTGCGGGCAGCCCTGGCGCTCGTGTCGTCGAAACTCAACAAAGGCCGCCACGCAGCCACCAAAAACCTCAACCAAGTGGAGACGTTCGACAAGTTCTTCAAGCACAAAAAAGAAACCGAGGGGTAATCAAACCTCATCAACCTGCTCACCTTTCTCACACCACACACACTTTTTGCTATGAAAAAAATGCTTTTCGTGCTGCCTGCCCTCTTGTTGGTGGCCAGTTCTCTCGCAGCGCAGAACGACGCGATCACCCGATTTTTTGATCGCTATGTGGATGACGAGCGCTTTACGGTCGTCTACGTCAGCCCCAAACTGTTCCAACTGCTCTCCAAAATTTCGGTTGACGACCCCGATTGGGCCAACGTACAATCTGTCATCAAAGACCTCGGCGGTCTGCGGGTACTCACTGCCGACAGCATCGCCGACGGCACCGCAATGTTCAAAGAAGCCCTGAGCAAAGTACCTACTGGGGAGTACGCTGAACTCATCACCGTGCGCGACGGCAAGGAGAACGTCCGCATCTGGACCAAAGACACCGGGGGTAGCGTCATAGAAGAATTGCTGCTGCTGGTGGGTTCGCCTACCGAGTTCACGCTGCTCAGTTTTACGGGAAAAATTGACCTCGACAAAATCTCTTCCCTGGCCAAAGCCGTTGACATGGATGGGTTTGAGCAGTTGGAAAAAATAGGCACCGGGAAAAAGACGGAGAAAAAAGAGGTGAAGAAGGAAGAGAAAAAAGAGGACTCGGAAATTAAGAACTAAGGCCACCACCACCACATCACCACCACATCACCACAGCATCGCCTCAGGTCTCCCGACAGACTTGGGGCGTGGCTGTCCAACATCAAATTCGCTATGAAGTCAGTCATTGTCAGCCTGTTGCTCCTCGCCTCCATACTCCCCCTGCAAGCCCAAGACTTGGGTCTGTACTGGAAATACAAAGACTACGACGGCATTTCCCTCACCGCTGGACGGGCTGTGTTTGATATCGCTTCACTTTTTGTCAAAAAAGAAGAAGGCCGTGAACTCATCCATCGGGTACAGAAAGTGCGCGTCATGGTATTTCAAGACCACAGCCCCATCACCGACCGCGATATGCGCCGCTTCGACCGCAAAGCCAAGCGCCGCCACCTCGAGGATATGGTGATGGTGCGCGAAGGCAAAACCCACGTCCGTGTGATGGCCAAAGATCGCGGCAAGGCCCTGCGCAAATTGGTCGTGTTCGTGCGCACCCCCGATGAGGCAGTGTTTGTCAGCGTGAAAGGAAAACTCCATTGGGAAGACCTCGAAAAGATCATGGAAGAGTACGGCGGCGATGCGCTGAAAGGCAAAAAAGGCAAGGTGTTGCCCCCCACGGTGGCCAAAAAGATACCTGTGTCGCGGGTTTGACCTAAAACTACCCGAACCCTAAATGCAAGGGCCGGAGCGACGTGACAGTCGCTCCGGCCCTTTTTTTTGACAGGATGTACAGTTTTAACCTGCGGTTCAGGCCTCAATCCTGTTGATCCTACACATCCTGTCAGAAATATTTATTCAATCGGATGTGACTTGACACACCTCCACATCAAAACAAATACCCCCACACCCGCCGCTTCTTTTTCGCGCCGTTGGCCGTCTTTTTTACATACACCGGAGCACTGGCGTAACTCGGCACGTTGGCCCGGTTATAGCCCACCGCGACGTAGGTGTAGTACTCGCCCTTTACGGCAGCCTGATCCTCATAAATCCACCGATCCGAATAGAACGGCGTGACAGTGAGCAGATTACGGGGGTCATTGAAGTTACCGAGCGCCTCGCCACGAAACCGAAAGATGCCAAAATAGTGGGGCATCTCGTCACCTGAAAGAATGTCACAAACTTGCCAAGCCAATTTTACGGTGCTGGGCGTGCCTTGTACCTTGCATATCTGCGGGGTGGCGGGCGGTATTTTCGAGAGGGCCGCGATGGCGGGTATGAGTGATGGCGTGAGGAAAAGCGAGCGTTTCAGCGTGTCCTGCACACCCAACGGATTGCGCAGCAGCGGCCTGATGGAGTAGAAAATACTGCCGTTCACATTCGGGTTGCTGCGGTTGAGCGCCACCTGCCGACTGATCTGGTCGGGCTGGTACCAGTTGGGGTCCACCGCGTTGTTGTTGATTTTGTAGGCCGCGTGGCCGATGTACAGTTGCTTGCCGTAGGTGTGCTTGCTCCACCAGTCCACCAGTTTGGAGTAATCGGCGGCAGGGAAGCCGATGCTCCAGTACAGTTGGGGAGCCACATAATCAATCCAGCCATTTTTGAGCCACAGCAGCACATCGGCGTACTGGTCGTCGTAGCAGGTGATGCCCGCACGGGTGTCTGAGCCGTTGATCGGGTCGCGGTCGGCATTGCGCCACACTCCGAAGGGGCTGATGCCAAACTTGACGTAGGGTTTCAGGCCCTTGATGGTCTTCGATACCTCCTCAATCAGTTTGTTGACGTTGTCGCGCCGCCAGTCGTCCACATTGGTGAAGCCGCGCGGGTCGGCAGCAAACTGGTTGTAGTCATCAATGCTCTGCCCCGGCTCCTTGTAGGGGTAAAAATAGTCGTCGAAGTGTACCCCGTCGATGTCGTAGCGCAGCACCACATCCTTGATCGCGCTGCTCAAGTACTTGGTTACGAAGGGATTGGCCGGGTTGAAGTAATACTTGTTGCCGTAGCGGAAAAACCACTGCGCCTTGCGGTGCTGCGGCAGCGAGCGCAGCGGGTGCATGGGCGAGAGGTTCGCCGTATCAAGGTCGAACGTGGCCCGGTACGGATTGAACCAAGCGTGAAACTCGATGTGCCGCTGGTGCGCGGCCTGCACCATGTACTGCAAGGGATCGTAGGTAGAATCGCCCGGAGGTACCCCCTGCTTGCCGCTCAGGTAGCGGCTCCAGGGGATGTTGGCTGATTTGTACAGCGCATCGCCGGCCGGGCGCACCTGCACGAATACGGCGTTCATGCCCATCGCCTTGGCCACATCAAGCAGACTGTCGAACTCGGCCTGCTGGCGTTCGGGCGACAAGCCCTGCCGCGAAGGCCAATCAATATTGGCTACAGTGGCTATCCACACGCCACGCAGTTCGTTCACAGGCTGCGCATGGGCAGCATTTTGGACAAAAAAGAAGGAGAAAACGAGAGAAAAAAGGGCAGTCGAGAGGTGTAGGAAAGTTCGCATGATATGTGCTGGTTTGGGGTAAAAGTAGCAGGACTTTCGGTTTTGGCGGTCTTTTTTTGGCTGTTGGCTATTGGCTGTTGGCTATTGGCTTTTGGCAGTTGGCGGCTGGCTATTGGCCAACGGCTAACAGCCAACAGCCAATAGCCCATACTCACTCCAACTCCATTACCCGCACCCCGAACAAACCCGTCAGCACCGGCAGCGAAACCGTGTCGCCGGGGCGGCTCAGGGGGAAATACGCGTGTTTTTTGTAGCGCAGCCGGTACAGCCGCCCGCTTTCTCGTACCCGCAGCCGATAGCCAGTAGGCTGTATTTTTTCGCCTTTCAGCACCCCGTATCCCGCTGTCATGTAGGGCACTTCGCTCACAAACTCAACTGTTTGGTAAGTCATCGACCCTGCCGCTCGGTTGAGCAAACTGCCCAAAAGCGGCGCGAACAGCACCCCGAAGGCAGCCACCAAGATCAATTCTGTACCGTATCGCTCCCAGGGTTGTAGCCTCCGGCGGAAACCCAATATTCCCGCACCGATCAGCAGCAGCCCAACGATCATGGAGCCGATCACGAGGCCACGAACTTCGAGGGTGCGGGCAAAAACGGCGAACTCGCGGACGTACAACGCGATGAGGCCAATGACCACAACTACAAACAAAAAGGCGAAAAAACGCATGGCAGAGAGGATTTTGGGTTGCAGGGTTTCGGGAGCAAATCTCGCAAAAAGTGGTGGCACAGCCTCAAGCCGTACCACCACTCCATCATATTTTGCTGTTTGCCTCTTTCTATTTTCCCTTTGAAAAAAGCCTCAGCAGCACACCGCGCTCGTGCCAAGCAATCACAGCGCTGCCCACGAACACCGCCACTGCCAGCCCGAACAACAACCCACCATCACCCTGCACCTCAATGCCCAGCATAGTCAGGTGCGACAAAATGGCTCCACTGATTACGCCCAGCGAAAGCACCGCACCCCACACCGCTGTGCGCGGCAGGAGCAGCAGCACAGCAGCCACCAACTCCGCTATGCCAGATCCGATGCGGCCCCAGGGTTCGATACCGAGTGTCTGAAAAATATAGACGCTCTCCGGTGCGCCAGTGAATTTGAAATACAGGGTTTGGACGAGGATGGCCGCGACCACAAGGCGCAGCACGAAGATGACTTTTGTCATGGAGAAAGGTTTTAGCGTGTTGAAAATCAAAAATTTAGACAAAAGTAAGCCGTGCTGTGCAGGTAAAATGTCCGTCCGAAAACACTTAGAGCAAGCCTCGTTTTTGACCCGAACGAAACATCGCGGGGCGGACAATCTCGCCCTAATCCCGCAGCACTTTCAGCACCTCCGAGTGCCCGCTTTTCGTCTGCACTTTCAGCCAGTACGCGCCGCGCTCGGCAGGCAGTTGAAGTTGGAACATTGCCTTGTCTGGCCGATATCTTCCCAACTCACGCCCATTGGCGGCGAACACTTGTACCTGCTGGATGGCTTGGTTGGCATCCTTGCTGCGCAGCCACACCGCCCCGTCCATCGCCGGGTTTGGGAAGGCTTCTAATCGGCTCTCGGCGGTGGCTGGCGAAGCAGTCGGTACTGTTGGTGAGAGGTAAAATACCAGTCCCTGAGTACCCGACTGTGCGTTCGGAAAACCGTCTACACCGTATCCTACCAGCGCGAGGCCCCGGTCTTTCATTTCCCTAAAACCGCTAACATCGTTCACTTGGAATGAGTCGTTGCCCAGCAACCAGCGGGTGTTGCCGTCTGGACTTAGAGATAAAAAATAGCCTTTGCTCGCCTGAAAGCCACCAGTAATGGGCATCCATTGCAATCCAGAAAACAGATAGTTTTCATTGCTTAGCAGCCCACTCACCATCGAAGATCCATTAAGTGCAGGGTATTTTTGGGCAAAAAGGAGTTTTCCATCAGGGGCCAGTTTAACCACGGCCATGCCGATTTCGCCAGATTGAAGGTAGTAGTATTGGCCTGCCAAAATCAGGTTGCCTTTGTCGCTGAAACTGTTGGTGATTTCAAATTTGGGCAGACCCGGCTCCCATACCAATCGCTCCCAAACTACTGCTCCGCTGGGGTCGAACAACACTGCATAGCCAGAGTCCGTAGAGCCGTACTTGAAAGCAGAGCAAGCCACACGGTCGTTGCCCATGTCTACCATGCGGACAGAAAAAAACGAAGCGGCAGAGGGCAGAACCAGTCGTTTCCAAAGCAAGAATCCCTCTGGGTTGAAGCAAGCCATCTCCGGCTCTCCGTTGGTGGAGTTTCCGTAAATGCAGATGCGTCCGCTGGGCAATACCAGCAGCATGGATTGGCGTACAAAAGGCAAGGCCCCCGTACTCACGAACTTGTTGAACAAGAGAATGCCCGAAGGGCTGAAGTGCAACAATCGCACCCCATACTGGCCCTCATCCGTTCCGTACATCACTATCCGCCCCCCGTCCGCCAACGTGTGGGAGGCTACCCCATAGCCTGATTTGAGTGCAGAAGTGGTGAATCCTGAACTGTCGAGTACATTGCCTGTCAGGGCATTCATCAAGTATCGAGTGTGTCGCCCCTTCTGCACGTCGTACCGGTCACAAAAAAACGTGGCCCCGTCTGATATGGGCACCACGTTACTGATGTCGCTGGTCAAGAAAAACTCTGCGGTCACCGTGCCGTTCGTTGTCAGGTGCAGCAGTTTCCATTCCGTGAGCGTGTCTTGGCTTTTCTGGTGGGTGCCGATAGCCGCCAATTGGCCGCCGGGCATTTCCCACACCCATTGCAATCTGCTGTAGCGGCGTTCGCCCCAGCGATACTCAGCCACTTTTTGGGCAAAAACGGGGCAAAATGTGTTGTAAAACAGGAGGAAAAAGATGGAAAAAAGTAGGTGTTTCATCAGCAGAAAAAGTTTGGTGAACGTGATTGGTTTCTGTTGAACGATACGCGACAGGCCGCCAAGAGGGTTGGGTAGTCTGCCGCTTATTTTCAAACCAATAGGCCCAATGCCCTCACTTCTTCTCCACCGCCTCTCCATTCACCAAATTTCCAAAAAACACCGCGTTGGCGAACAGCCGGTTGGTGCCATACCAGAACGCCCGGAAGTTCGGATTTCCCGGAAAAGCGATGACGCGCCCACGCCCGATGCCACCCACCACGATGGCCGCCGAGCCGTTCACCAGGGGCCGCTGGCGGGGGTGGACGTAGCCTGCCAACAGCGCGTCTTTGGTGAACACCGCCGGAGTCGCGTAGGGGTTTTTCATGGGGGCCACAAAAATCGTGTCGCCGAGGAACATCGGCAGCCGGTCGCGCTCGTAGCCGAAGCAAACGGGGTGCGAGCGGTCCAGTTCCGCTTCGAAAATTGCGCCCGGCAAGTTGCGCGATCCTCGGTCGTCGGCCAGTTCGCCGTAAGGTCGTCGGCCTGGTATCTCGGTGGGCGCGTTGCGGTATTCGAGCGCGAGCAGCCCCGCATTTTTTAGCCAGCGCAGACTGGCCCCAGTGGCCACGATGGTGCCGCCAGCGTTGGCCCACTCCTTGATTTTGTCTACGGGGAGCCGCTCAAAACTACCGTCGGCCAGCACCAGCACGTTGTATTTCGAGAGGTTGAGTGAGCCAAAACGTGCTGCGTCCACCAGCGTACAGGGCAAGCCGTAGCGAGTATCCAGCAAATGCCAGATTTCGCCCATGTCGGCTACGTTGGTACCAGAGCCGCTGACCATCAGCACTTTAGGCTGGCGCACTACAGCAAAATTGCTGCTGCCCAAGTCAGGGCCTTCTGCTGTGAGACCGTTGTTGACAGGAAAAACGGGCAGTTCGCCAGCCAAGTCTTTCACTCGTGCCAGCAGAGCGGCTTCATCAAGCGGTTGTTTTTCCGAAGGGATGAGGAGGCAGCCCGCCTCGAATTTTTGGCCGTCGGCCTCGAAGGGCTGCATCGCCAATTTCACCCGGATACCGGCTTTCAGGAGGGCCGCCAGCACGGCGGGCACTTCGTAGCCCACCGCCCCGATGACGTAGGCGTAGGCGGGCTGCGCAATGGCCGACACGCCGTAGCGCGACGTGAGGGCCACGCCCGGCTGTGCGCTGGCCCAGCGCGGGTTGAAATCTTTGGCCTTCACCGCCGTCCATTGCAGACCGAAAGCATCGGGCAGCGTCCAAGCCGAGATGTCGTAAAAAATGCTGTCCTGAAACTTCGTTTGCCGGTCGAAGATGCCCTTCACCAAGCGGTACTGCGGCTGCTCGGTAGGCACCCAAAAAGCGTTGCCCTTGCTGAAAGTCTCGCCGTTGGCGGTGGCGTTTTCCCCCAAATTTTGCACTTGGATGTTGTGCTGCATCAGCAAGTTGAGCAGGGTGCGGCCCGGCAAGTCGCGGTTGTCGGCAAAAATGTAGCCCTTCACCTCGTCGCGCCGCGCCTCGTCGAGGGCGCTTTTGTAAAATTCGCGGAGGTACTCGTTCAGTTCGACCCGCATTTCCTGCACGGCCTTCAGGGTGGAAAGCGAGGTCAGCACCTGGTTGCGCACTGAGTAGGGAAAAGTGAGGAGGCCGTTGTCGGTTTCCTGCGCGCTGCCCCGGCTGCTGCCTTGCTCAAACAGGATGCCCACACAGCCGTTGGCATCGGGGTAGGTGGAGCCTTTGCCGTAGTAAAAATCGTCGAACGCCTCGGCGGTGAAGTATTGCACCCGTTTTTCGTTGAGCGAAGCGGCGTGGTAGGTGGCGATTTTGGCGGTCAGCACTTGGTTGCGGGCGGGCGTGATGGGGTTTACGCGGGTGGGTACGCCGGGCTGGAAAAAGAAGGTGGAATTACTGCCCATCTCGTGGTGATCGGTGAGTACGTTGGGTTTCCAAGCCTGCACGATGGCAACTCGCCCCACCGATTCGGGTTGCTGGGTCACGAGCCAGTCGCGGTTGAGGTCGAAGCCGTAGTGGTTGGTGCGGCCCTGTGGCCAAGGTTCGTTGAATTCGTCGCCAGCGGGGTCGTTGGAGCCGTTGAGGCTGCGTCGGCTGTTGACCCAAGTGGAGAACCGTTGCAGCCCGTCGGGGTTGAAGCAGGGGTCGAGCAGGATGACAGTGTTTTGCAAAAGTTGTTCTACCTCAGCGGTTTGTGCGGCGGCGAGGTAGTAGGCCACCGCGAGCGCGGCGTTGCTGCCGCTGGCTTCGTTGCCGTGTATGGAGTAGCCCATGTAGTTCACGGCGGGCATGTTTTTGAGGTCCACCTTGCCGCTCACGGCGGGGTCGGCAAGCCGCAGCCGCTCGGTGCGGATGTCTTCCAAACGGGCATGGTTGGCGGGCGCAGTGATGGTGAGGCACACCAGCGGGCGGTTCTCGTGGCTACGCCCGTACTCGCGCAGCGTGATGCGATCGCTGGCTCGGTCGAGTTCGCGCATGTAGCCCACCAACTGGTCATGCGTGACGTGCTGTTCGCCCACTTCGTAGCCGAGGTACTGGGCGGGTGTGGGCACGGCGGGATTGTACTGCACGTCGGGCAGATAGTAGGATAGGGTAGGGGCGGCGGTTTGGGAGAAGAGGAGGGCGGGGAAGAGGAGGGCGAGCAGCAGGGTAGATGTGAGAGCAAGCGGGCACCCGCCTTCGCGCTTCGCGCTACGACGGGTAAAAGTGTGAAGTTGTTTTTTCATGGAAAGTAAAATTTGGGCGGAAAGTACGACGGGGATTTGGCCTCAAAAAGTGTTTTGTGGCGACTGCATGGTGGGCCGCTGTGTTCCGAGACATACACCGAGCCGCACCCCCGTACATTCTTCACCTTCCCCCAAAAAACCAAATCCCCCCACCGCTCGTAGGTATGCTTGAGTGACAAACAGGAGGCCTGGCCAGCCTCCGTCACCAGCACATTTTCTCATCATCACTGATTTTAATTATGACCACAATCTCGAAACGCGCCCTGAGCCGCTTGGTCGGCCTGTTGCCGTTGCTCGTGCTTTGTCTCAACTGGTCGGGCCTGTTGGCCTCCAGCCACCGCGAAGCACCGCTCATCGCCAACGACCCGCTGGCGGACAACTGCGACTTGTATGCCTTCCGCAGCCCCGACAACCCGAACACCGTCACGATCATCGCCACTTACATCCCCGGCGAACTCCCCTTCGGCGGCCCCAACTACAACACTTTCGGGGAAAACATCCGCTACGAAATCCACATTGACAACGATGCCAGCCAGCCCGGCGACGAAATCGTGTACCGCTTCACCTTCAAACGGGTGAACGAAGACGGTACGACATTTTTCAACATCCGCTTGGGCAAACAAAACCTGAAAACCACCTACACGCTGGAGCGCAGCTTGGATAGCGGGAACACGTTCACAGCCATCGTGACCAACGGCCCGGTGCCGCCGCCCAACATTGGCCCGCGCTCCATCCAGAGCGGTGTCGGCCTCAACACCACCTACGAAACCCTCATCACCAACGCCATCAAGACCGCCACCACTGGCGAAAAAGTGTTCTGTGGCCCCTCCGATGATCCGTTTTTTGTGGACCTCGGCGGCGTGTTTGACCTCGGCGATATGCCGCGTCAAAACGGCAATAGCCGCGACGGCTTGGGCTTTTACAATACCCACACCATCGCCATTCAGGTACCCATCTCCACTTTGCTGAAGGTTGGTGTGACCCCGATTCCGGCGAGCATCCTCGACCCGAACTTCGTGATCGGCGTGTGGGCTTCGGCCAGCCGCCCCACTACGCGCACCCTGCAAACCAACGGCAACGCGCCCACCGACGCGGGCAACTGGGTGCAGGTGAGCCGTCTCGGTATGCCACTCACCAACGAGGTGGTGATTCCCATCGGCCAAAAAGATTTTTGGAACCGCATCACGCCCTACCAAGAACTGGCTGAATTGACGCTGGACGAGTATTTTTACAACCCTGAACTTGCGCTGTACATGGACGACAGCCAGTTCGGCGGCGCGGTACCGGCATTCAAGCCGCTCCGTGTGCAGTCCAACTCGCTGCAAGGCTTTGATTTCAGGAATGGCAAAAATGGCCTCTTCGGGCTGAAAGGCAACGCTGCGCTGGCAGGTACTGCGCTCGACGATGCCGTTTTTGGTACCTTGCTGCTGCCCGCTGCTGGCAAGCCACGCTCAGTGGATTTGTGGCCGATTTTCCATACTGGCGTACCCAACGTGATCCCCTACCAGTTGGCTACGGGCAAAAACGGCAACCCACTGGCGGCTGGTAAACCCTTCATACACAACTTTTTGCCCAATGGTGGCGATATGCTGCGCCTCAACATGGCGACTCCAGTGACTTCGCGTACCGATCCCAAATTCAGTTCGCTCGGCATCGTGCAGGCAGCTGTGCTGGGCCTCACTGACCCGGCTTACAACACGAACACGAACATCCAGAACATCCCGAACATGGACGGCTTCCCCAATGGTCGCCGCTTGGAGGACGACGTGACGCTGATCGAGTTACAAGCAGTAGCTGGTGTCGCGCTGGCGGCCATCGGCCTCTGGTATGACGACTACACGGCGGGCGGCCCCAACCCGGTAACGCCTAAACTGCTGAGCGTACTAACGTACCGCACGGGCGTGAACCAAAACGACAAGCCGTTCAAAACTTCCTTCCCGTACGTGGCTACGCCGTGGAGCGGGACTGAGGTGGGGCAGTAAATTTTAACTCAAAAACGCGCGACCCCACCCCCGACCCCTCTCCGCCGAGGCGGAAGGGGAGACACGGCATACACCACGACTTGCACCACGTTGCCTATGTGTCGGTGTATGCCTCGGTCTAAGTCGCGTCCCCCCTTCCGCCTCGGCGGAGAGGGGTCGGGGGTGGGGTCGCCCAAACTTCAACATCATGCAACTCATTTTTTTCAAAAAATACCTTTGGGCCGCTGTGCTGTGCGGCCTATCGCTGACGGGCCTGCAAGCCTCCAGCCATCGCGAAGCGCCGTTGATCGCTGACGATCCGCTCGCTGACAACTGCGACTTGTACGCATTTCGCAGCCCAGACAACCCCAACACCGTCACGTTTATCGCCACCTACGTGCCGCTGCAAATGCCGCAGGGTGGCCCGAACTACTACAGTTTTGGGCAAAACATCCGCTACGAAATCCACATTGACAACGACGCGAGCAAGCCAGGCGATGAGATTGTGTACCGCTTCACCTTCACGCAGGTGAATGAAGACCCGACCACGTTTTTCAACATCCGTCTGGGCAAACAGAACCTGAAAACGGTGTACAAACTGGAACGCAGCATCAACGGCGGCACCACGTTCACGACCATCGTGGCGGCTGGCACGGTGCCTCCGCCCAACATCGGGCCGCGCTCCATCGAGAGCGGCGCGGGGCTGAACACCACCTACGCCAGTCTGATGACCAATGCGGTGACGACGGCCAGCAGCGGCGAAAAAGTGTTCTGTGGCACCTCTGATGACCCATTTTTCGTGGACCTCGGCGGCGTGTTTGACCTTGGCGATTTGCCCCGCCAAGCCGGCAAACCGGTGGACGGAGTGGCTTGCCTCAACGTGAGCACCATTGCCATCCAAGTACCGATAGCCACCCTGCTCAAAGCGGGCGTGAACCCGACTCCGGTCAATATCCTCGACCCGAATTTTGTGATCGGCGCATGGGCTTCGGCCAGCCGCCAGCAGATTCGCACCCTGTCGAACACCGCCAGCCCGGCCTACTCCGGCCCTTGGGTGCAGGTGAGCCGTATCGGTATGCCGCTGACCAACGAGGCAGTGATCCCAGTAGGCGCGAAGGATTTCTGGAACGCCATCACGCCCTACGACGAAATCACGGACTTGACGCTGGACGAGTATTTCTACAACCCCGAACTGGGGCTGTACATGGACGACAGCCAGTTCGGCGGTGCGGTGCCGGCTTTCAAGCCACTTCGCATTCAGGGCAGTTCGTTGCAAAGTTTTGATTTTAGGAATGGGAAAAATGGCCTCTTCGGGTTGAAAGGAAACCCTGCGCTGGCTGGTACTGCGCTCGACGATGCCGTATTTGGCACCTTGCTTTTGCCTGCTGCGGGCAAGCCTCGCTCTGTTGACCTTTGGCCAATTTTCCATACCGGCGTGCCGAACCTGCGCCCCTACCAGTTGGCTACGGGTAAAAATGGCAACCCACTGGCGGCTGGTAAACCCTTCATTCACAACTTCTTGCCCAATGGTGGCGACATGCTTCGCCTCAACATGGCGACTCCGGTCACTTCGCGTACCGACCCAAAATTCAGTCCGCTGGGCATCGTGCAGGCGGCTGTGTTGGGCCTCACTGACCCGGCTTACAACACGAATGCAAACCTTCAGAACATCCCGAACATGGACGGCTTCCCGAACGGTCGCCGCTTGGAGGACGACGTGACGCTGATTGAATTGCAAGCGGTGGCAGGCGTAACACTGGCAGCCATCGGTCTTTGGTACGACGACTACACGGCTGGCGGCCCAAATCCTGTGACACCCAAATTGCTGGGTGTACTGACCTACAACACGGGAGTGAGCAAAAACGACCGTGCGTTCGGCACCACATTCCCGTATGTGGCTGCGCCCAATGCAGGTACGAGCGAGTGCGGCGGCAAACTGATCTCCTCCGCAAATGATGTATTCGGCAACGGCATCGGCCTCTCGCAGCGCCCGGTGTTGATGAAAAACTACCCGAATCCGTTCCGCAACCAGACGACGTTTGAGTTCAAGGTCAATCAGGCTTCGGAGATCACGTTGCGGATTTACGACGTGACTGGCAAATTCGTGACGACCGCTTACACGGGCTTTCAGCCAGAGGGCGAGTTCAAATTTGACTTCAACACGAGCAGCCTGACTTCGGGTCTGTATGTGGCACAACTCTTTGACGGCCAAGGCCGATTGCTGCAAACGGGCAAGTTGGTGAAGGCAGAGTGAGGGAACGATGAACGATGAAGTATGAACGATGGGCCATGCCCATCCAGATTTTAAGCCGCCGCGCTTGGCCCTGAGGGGGGCTGAGTGCGGCGGCTTTTTTTGTTGTGGAAGGGCGAAATGGGTTAAGTTTTTGCTTTATTTTTTGATAAACTTTTTGTTTTGAATATAGGGTTTTTACTTTTGCAGCATTGTTCACGTCAAAACTTTTTTAGCATGAAAAAACAACTTATCGCAACCCTCGTCGGTGCAGTCATCCTTTTTATTTGGCAATTTCTCTCTTGGGCAGCCATTCCGATCCACCAGTCGGAGTATGGCTACACGCCCAACCAAGACAAGATCATGGAGACTTTGAATCAAAATTTGACAGAAGCCGGCACGTACATGCTTCCGGGCGTGCCTCCAGGAACGAGCGGCGAACAAACAGAAGCCTCCATGCAAAGCAATATGGGCAAGCCCTGGGCGAGCATCACTTACCACAAATCACTCAGCACTGATATGGGTATGAACATGTTTCGAGGCTTTGTGGTGGATTTGCTGGCGGCTTGGCTGCTGGTGTGGCTGCTGCTGAAGTTTGAAACACTCAACATGGGTACGGCTCTGCAAACTTCTCTCGTCGTCGGTATTATCGGCTACCTCACCATCCCGTACCTCAACAGCATCTGGTTTGAGGGCAATTCAATGGCTGACCTGATCGATGCCATCGTTTCATGGGGCCTCGTAGGGGTTTGGTTGGGCTGGTGGCTGCCGAGGCGATAACCGCACGATACAAATGTCTCGCAAAGGCGCAGAGGCGCAAAGTTTTGATTTTGAATGCTCTGCGTAATGAGAAATTTTAGCGAGGCACCACAAAAAAATAGTGCAGCACACCTCGAAGGTGTGCTGCACTATTTTTTTGTCGTCGTCAAGGAGGCAGCAAAAAGCCGCCCGACACAAACGCATCGGGCGGCTCGAATATCCTGCCTGAAAAGCCAACTGCTGGCTTACTTCACTTCGTACTTCTCGTTGAAAACACCCTGATACAACAGTTTCTCCGGCAAGCCCAGGTCATCGTACCCATTTGTCTTGGTGCGGCGGAACTGCGCCCTGAACCGCCCTTTGACTTCCCTTTTCAGCGTGTCCAAGCCCTCAATTTTGAAAAAGCCTTCCTCGGCGTTTTCCAATTCGTACTGATACCCTGGCAAATCTTCGTCAACAATTTGACTAAAGTGAGTGAAAGCCTTAATGTATTGGATGGGTTCATCATGCAGTTCAAAGTCACCCGTTTTGATGGGAAGCCAAGCAAAACTGACTTGATTGACGATATCTCCTTCTATCTGCTGAAATGGAAAGTTGATGTGGTTGTACGCCTTGTGGAAAAAAAAACGTGGTTTATAGTCGGCTTCTGACCCGTTGAGATACACCTCGGATTTGCCTAATTTGACCGATTCTGGGAGATTTACCTCGCCGCGCTCTTTTTTGCAACTCGGGGCAAGCAGAAACAAAGCAATCAGCAGGGGCAGCAAGGTTTTCATAATTTGAAAATTTTAGTTTTGTGAACAGACTTGTTTTGTTGAACAGATATGAAGTACATCCCAGCAGGGATGCCAGAGACATCCAGC